>JBBQQS010000492.1:0-3997 GCA_038215525.1 Bryobacterales bacterium | reverse complement strand
AAAACATGCCGGGCAGCAAAGCCCAGCGTCCCGGCGATATCGTCACCAGCCTGTCCGGCAAGACGATCGAGATCCTGAACACCGACGCCGAGGGGCGCCTGATTATGGCCGATGCCATCACCTACGCGAAGCGCCAGGGCGCCACCCACCTGATCGATGCTTCCACGCTCACCGGCGCGATCGTCGTGGCCTTGGGCGCCATCAACTCGGGCGTCTTCTCGAACCATGAGCTCTTCCAACGCCGCCTGCTCGATTCGGCGAAGAACCAAGGCGAGAAGATGTGGGCCATGCCGATGGACGAGGAGTATAAGGAGTCGCTCAAGAGCGCGTCGGCAGACTTGCCGAATATCGGCTCCCGCGGCGGCGGCTCGATCACCGCGGCCAAGTTCATTGAGGAGTTCGCCGAGGAGACGCCCTGGATTCACCTGGACATTGCGGGCACCGCCTGGATTGAAGAAGCGAAGCCGTACCTGGCCAAGGGGCCCACAGGCGTGGCCTTGCGCACCTTCGTCCATCTGGCGCAGAGCTGGGAGTAGGGCTAGTTATCGCGTGCTCTCACAGAAGATAGGCGCACCTAGCCCATCGCGCCAGCGACGGGGCACATCTGCCAAAAGCCAAGAGTATCGTAATGCTTTTACATTCAGCTCTTCCTAGCCCATTGCGTAAGCGCTGGGTCACTCTGGCCCTCGAGCGGTGGGGTAAATTAGCACGTTTTCACAAGCGCTTTGACATTCAATTCTTCCTAGGTCAAATAGGCCCTTCTCACTTGGCGGTCAATACTGGGCGTTTTTGGCAGATGTGCCCCATCGCTGGCGCGATGGGCTAGGCGTTCGGTCTGAATGGGTAGAATTCCAGCGGTGAGAGCACTACGCCGGCTTTTGTGTGGCTAGGGCGACATTCTGTGCCCGGCACCGCCGCATTCAGACGCCCCAAGCCGCTACCCGGCGGTGACCCGGGAAAACAGGCAGCAAGCGCGGCAAATCGTCCTTCGCCCGCGGTGCCACGTGAAACCTTTGCCGTCGCCGCATCGTATCCTTAAAGAGTCATGATTACCCGGATCGCCCTTCTATTGGCCCTTTCTTTCGCTCTCACCGCTCAGGACGATGGCATCAACTGGATGGATAGCTACCCGGAAGCGCTCAAAATCGCCAAAGAGCAGCGCAAACCCATCTTGGTCGAGTTTCGTTGCGAAGCTTGAGTAAACGGAAGAAATTTTGACGCACAGGTTGTGCTGTCACCGAAAGACTCTCCGCTCGGCAAGCAACTCGATCAATACGTGTGCGTCCGCATCACGCGCCTCGATTCCATTGACGTGGGTTTGTTCGAACACGACCGTAACAACGCCACGTACTTCTACGCCTTGAACGCCGACGAGCAGATCTATTGGCGCTATGGCGGCCGCGATTCGGCCTCTGCCGAGACCTATCTGCAAACCGATAGCCTGACGCTCGCCTTGCAGCAAGGCCTCGACCTCCATCGCCGCTATCTCGCGGGTGACCTGCCCAAAACCACCCGCGCCAAGCCCATCTTCCCGCGCGAGATTCCGCTGCTGGTGAAGCGTACCTTCGACAATAATCAGTGCGTCGAATGCCACCTGGTGCAGGACTATCAGAACATGCAGAAGGAGCTCGACGGCACGCTCGACCCCGTGCGCGACCTCTACAAGTCCCCCGATATTAAGACTATCGGCGTCTATCTGGACGTGCCCCAAGGCCTGCTGGTGCGCGAGGCCAAAGGCGCCGCCATCGCCGCCGGCATGCAGGCCGGCGATCGCATTACAGCCTTGAACGGTACGCCCGTCTTTACCTTCGGCGACCTGCAATATCGCTACGACCGAGTCGATCGTAAGGCCGACCACCTCGACCTGACGGTCGACCGGGCAGGGAAGCCCGTGCCGCTCTCCCTCGACCTGCCTACCCGCTGGTGGTGGACCGACCTGCGCTTCCGCCAATCCTCCGTCGACCCGCGCCTCTACTTCGAGGACAAGCCCCTAGCGGCCGCCGACAAGCAGCGGCTAGGCCTGAAGCCTGACGGCTTCGCCAGCGAAGTGAAGTACGTCTCGGATTTTGCCAAGGTGATGCAAGCCCACGAACTCAAAGTGGGCGACGTCATCTTCGCCGTCGATGGCGTCGAGAGCGACAAGTTGGCCCACACCGCCGAGCTTTACCTGAAGCTCCGCAAGGCCGTGGGCGCCGAAGTGACGCTCGACGTCCTCCGCGCCGGCCAAAAAATCAAAATGCCTCTCAAAAGCAGCCGCATGAGTTTCCGCAAATGATGATTACTTTCCTACTCCTCGCTCTCGCCCAGGATTGGTCGCCCGCTATCGACGTGATCCACGACGAGACGATTTGCCTCAAGTATCAGGCCCGCATCGACGGCGACTCTTTGCTGGTGCGCGCCCAGATCGCCCCGGGCTGGCACACCTTCGCGATGGACAACAAGGTCCGCGCGACGGAGAAGCTGGCTGGGAAGCGGTCGCTAGGCCAGGACAAACCCACGTCGATTGCCGTCACCGGCCCGCTTGCCGTCACGGGACCCTGGTATCAGAGCCCGGTGAAGGATTTCTCGAAGCCGGATCAGAACTGGTTCAGTTGGGGCTTCGACGGTGAGGTCGTCTTTGCCGCGAAGCTAGCCCCAGGCGGTGATCCGGCGCCCCTCACTTTGGTGATGCGTGGGCAGACCTGTTCGGAGAATACCTGCAAAAACATCGAAGCCACGCTCACCTTGCCCGGCGCCAAGCTGGGCGCGCCCTTGCCGCTGCCAAAGGGACTAGTCGAAGTCCGCACCGCTCGCTAGGCGTAGGCGCCCTCAGTTGCCTGGCGGGAAGTCGGAACAGGTCGACTGATACGGAAACCCCTCGCCCAAGTAGCGGCACCATTCCGCCACGGTCAAGTTCCGGCCCGCTCGCCGGCACAGTTCCTTCACCCAACTTTGCGGATCCCAGTCGAGCGACCAGAGTTCCCCGTCGCGATTGATCAGAATTACTTGGCCGGTGATGGGGTCGAAACCGCCTACCTCGACGGGCCAGGGAAAGTTCACCGGATGGCGAAACGGCACCCCGTTATTGGGATCGCCAAGCTGGATGGAATCGTAGGCGACTTGAGGATGGCGGTCGCCGCCACTCACCAGCAACTGTCCATCGGGGCTAAAGCGCGACGTATAAGTCCAGACAAAAGGCGTTTTGAAGACGGCATCGGGAAAGCATTGGATGGGCGAGGCCGCTCGTTCGGGTCGCGGGGGCACTGTCCACAAACTGGTACCGCTTAACGATACCGCCACCTTGGTGCCGTCCGGGCTAAAGGTGAGCCGGCGGACGTTGGCCCCAGGAAAGATCGCCCGCACCGTGGGGTGACGAGGATCGGAGAAGTCGATCAAACGCACATTGCGGTTGCCCGGAATCAGGCCATTGCCCATCATGTCATTGCCGCCCACCGCCAGCAGGTCCTCCACGGGACTGATGGCGAGCCCCTCCAACGGGGACTCATCACCCGGCAATTCGCCCAGCAGTTCCGGGTTCCGCAAGTCCTCCAGGCTGTACAGCCGCAGTGCGGATCCGGGGCGCACCCAAGTGGTAACGGCCAGAACGGTGCCGCTTGGGTTCACGGCGACGCCCACCACATCGAGGCCGATGTTCACCTCACCCACCACCTCCAGCGTCTGCGGATCCCGCATGGTCAGCGTGCCTGATCCGTCACCGACAAACAGAAGTTGGCGCTTATTTACCCGGCCGATGGCGAGCGCCGGCCGCCAGTCCGGCCGCCACATCAAGACGTCGGCCTGCACCAAGTCCACCTGCGCTTGCGGGCTCCAGGTGTCGCCGGCCGCGCGGGCGAAACTGATCAGGCGGGGTCCGGCGGCGGTGCATGCCATCCAGTGGCCATCGGCGTCAAAGACCATGCTTTCGGTGGTCTTCCCCATCTCGCTGGCCCCGACAGGCAGCGCGCCCACCAGTTTCGCCGGCAGCGGCTCTTCCGCCATTCGCCACAGCCACACACTG
>JBBQQS010000491.1:0-4022 GCA_038215525.1 Bryobacterales bacterium | reverse complement strand
GCCGCTCCGAACGCTTCCCTAGGGTTCACTTACACCGACATTACGGCGGCGGCCGGTCTGCGCTTTCGGCATAACTCCGGAGCGTTCGGGAGTAAGTACCTGCCCGAGACGATGGGCCCAGGCTGCGCCTTCGTCGATTATGACAATGACGGCTGGCCCGATATCCTGTTACTCAATAGCAGCGACTGGCCGGGGCACCGAAAGCAAAAGAGTACGCTCGCCCTCTATCGCAACAACCGCAACGGCACCTTCACCGACGTGACGCGAGCGGCGGGGCTGGACTTTGAGATGTACGCGCTCGGCGTCGCCGTGGCCGACTATGACAACGACGGCTTCCCGGATCTCTACATTACGGGCCTGGGCCAGAATCGGTTACTGCATAACAACGGCCGCGGCGGCTTCGTCGACGTGACGGCGAAGAGCGGCTTGGGCGGACGGCAGTCCTTCAGTACCTCGGCGCTGTGGTTCGACTACAACCGGGACGGGTTACTCGACTTATTCGTGTGTAACTACGTCCGCTGGACCCAGGCCGCTGACGTCCATTGCAGTCTGGATGGCAAGAGTAAGTCCTATTGCACGCCGGAAGCTTACCGGGGCAGCACTTGCTGGCTGTTCCGCAATAAAGGCGACGGCAGCTTTGAAGACGTGACCGCCAGCAGCGGCATCTTCGATTCGACTTCGAAAGCCCTGGGCGTCGCCATGCTCGACTATGACGAGGACGGTTGGCCGGACTTAGTAGTCGCCAATGACACGAGCCCTAATCGCCTCTACCGCAACCAGCGCAACGGGACCTTCGAAGAGATCGGCCTGCGCGCGGGCATCGCCTTTAGCGAAGACGGCAAGGCCAGGGCGGGCATGGGAGTGGCCGTGGGCGCTTTCGAGCCAAATGGCCGCCCTGGCTTGGCCATTACGAACTTCGACAACGAAATGACGGCCCTTTATCGGCGCCAAACCGGCTCCCGCTACGAGGACGTGGCCGCTGCCAGCGGCGTTGCGGCCATTACAAGAAATACGCTCGGCTTCGGCTGCCAATTTCTCGATGCCAACTTAGACGGCCACCTCGACTTACTCATCGTCAACGGCCATATCGACGACACCGTACGCGATGTGCGGCGCGAAGCGAGTTACTCGCAGCCGCCGCACTTACTGCTGAACGACGGCCAAGGCAAATTCCGCGACGTGGCGTCCCAGTTAGGCGCGCCCTTCAACATCCCGCGCGTGGGCCGCGGCCTGGCGGTGGCCGACTTTGACCGTGACGGCGACCTGGACTTACTGATCACCACCAACGGCGGCGCCCCGGTGCTGCTGCGGCAGGACTTGCAGAATGGCCACCGCAGCATCCGCTTCCGGCTGCAAGGCAAGAAGAGCAACCGCGATGCGATCGGCGCGGTGGTGAAGCTATTCGACGTCCAGCAAACGCAGTGGCGCATGGTGCACAGCGGCTCCAGTTACCTGTCGCAATCCGAATTCGCCCTCACCTTCGGCACTGGCCGGCGGGAGCGCGTCCCCCGCGTGGTGATCGAATGGCCCAGCGGCCGCGTCGAGGAGCACCGAAACTTGGCTACCGGCCGCATGTACCTTTGCGTCGAAGAGAGCACAATTCAGCCCCTCTCCGGCTACTGACCCGCTATCCTGAAACGTGGAGGCAGAAGCTTGAAGGTATTGGTACTGGGCGGCGGCGGACGCGAACACGCCCTAGCTTGGCGGCTGGCCCGCGGCGCTTCCGTCACCCGAGTGTATGTCACCCCGGGCAACCCGGGCATAGCAGCAGTGGCCGAGTGTATCGCGCTCGAGAACTACACGCCCGAAGAGTACTTGGGCCTCGCCGAACGCCTGGGAGTCGATGTCACCGTCGTGGGCCCTGAAGCTCCGCTAGTGGCCGGCGTCGTGGACCTCTTCCGCCAATGCGGCAAACCCATTGTGGGTCCGACACAGGCCGCCGCCAACCTCGAAGGCAGCAAGGTCTTCGCCAAAGAGCTGATGAACGAGGCCGGGATTCCTACGGCGCGATACTTCATCGCCGAGTCAGAGCCCGAAGCCGTGGCCGCTTTGGCGCGCTTCGAGTACCCGGTGGTGCTGAAAGCCGATGGGCTCGCCGCAGGCAAGGGCGTGATCGTCGCCAAGACTCGAAACGAAGCCATGGACGGCATTACTGCTCTATTCTCGGGCCAATTCGGTGAAGCAGGCCAGACCGTCGTCATTGAGGACTTCCTCCCCGGTCGCGAAGTGAGCTTTATCGTGCTCACGGACGGCGAAACCGTGCTGCCGCTGGCGCCGACGCAGGACCACAAGGCGGTCCATGATAACGACCAGGGGCCGAACACGGGCGGCATGGGCGCCTTCTGTTCCGACAAAATCCTGACCGCGGCCGAAACGCAGGAAGTGCTCAACCGGGTGATCTACCCGGCCGTCCGCGCCATGGCCGAGCGCGGAACGCCTTTCACCGGCTTTCTCTACGCCGGCCTGATGATGACCGACCAGGGCATCCGCGTCCTTGAGTTCAACGCGCGCCTGGGCGACCCCGAATGCCAAACGCTGATGCATCGCCTGCATAGCGACTGGGGCGCGGTGCTCTTTCGCGCGGCCGTCGGCAAGCTGGCCGGCGTGAGCCTAAGTTGGGACGCGGCCCCCAGTGTCTGCGTGGTGGCGGCGGCCCATGGCTACCCGGGGCCGATGCGGATAGGCGACCCGATCACCGGCGTGCGCGATGCCGAAGCCGGCGGGGCGGTGGTCTTCCAGGCCGGCACGCGGATGAACCACGGCGTTCTGGAGACGGCCGGCGGTCGGGTTTTGGGCGTCACCGCTTCGGGGGTGGACCTGCGGGCGGCGATGAACCGGGCCTACCTGGGCATGGAACAAATCCAGTTCGACGGGAAGCACTTCCGGCGCGATATCGGCGCGAAAGGCCTGTAGCGCTTCCGGCCAGCGCCGTCCCATAGCCGGACGGCTTCTAGGCCCCATCAGCCGCTAACCACAACAAACGACAATGGCCTTTGGCGTGCAGGTTGAGTCCCATGGCCTCTGATCTGCGATTCGCTCTCCGCATGTTTTTCCGCACCCCCGGCCCGGCCCTGCTCTCGATCCTCGCTTTGGCGCTCGGCATCGGCGCCAACACTGCGCTCTACAGTGTCGTGCAAACCGTGCTGCTGAAGCCTCTTGCCTACCACGACCCGGATCGGCTGATGGTGCTCGCCGAAAAACCCGTCAACGCCGCGCCGCCTGGAGAAAGCGTCTCCCCGGCCAACTACCTTGACTGGCGACAGGATGCGCGCAGTTTTTCTCAGATGGGCGCGGCTGTATCCTGGGCCGCGACGCTCACCGGCCTCGGCGAACCCGAAGAACTCCCTGCGCTCCAGATCTCGGCCAACCTCTTCGATCTCCTCGGCGCCAAACCGCTCCTTGGCCGCAGCTTCATCTCCGCCGACGAAGCTACCACCGCCCCTCGCGCCGCCCTGCTTTCCTTCGGTCTTTGGCAACGCCGCTTTGGCGGCGACCGCCAGATCGTCGGCCGACAAGTCGTCTTCAGCGGCCAACCTTTCGTGATCGCTGGCGTCATGCCCCAAGGCTTTCGCTTCGCCCCCTACTGGGCCACGCGCAGCCAGCTTTGGGTGAACCTGCGCACCGATGCCGACTTCGTTGGCCAACGCCGTGGCCGCATGCTGCGCGTCTTCGGCCGCCTGGCGCCCAACGTCACCGCCACCCAGGCCGCAGCCGAGATGACCGCCATCGCCACCCGGCTCCGCCTCGCCTACCCCGCCGATAACGCCGAAACCACCATCAGCGTCACGCCACTCAACGAAAAGGTCGTCGGCCGGGTACGCCTCGCGCTCGTGGTGTCGATGTCTGCCGCCGGCCTGGTGCTGCTGATCGCCTGCGCCAGTGCGGCTCATCTCTTGCTCGCCCGCGCCGCCGGGCGACGGCAAGAAATCTCGGTGCGTCTTGCCCTCGGTGCCGGCCGCCGGCAGATTATCCGGCAAATGCTTATCGAAAGCCTTCTGCTTTCGCTTGTCGCCGCTCTCCTC
>JBBQQS010000490.1:0-4025 GCA_038215525.1 Bryobacterales bacterium | reverse complement strand
TCTGCTATTGTTTCCCTTTAGCGTCCTCTACTTGGCGCTCTTTGCCGCCCGTGTTCATTTTCGCAGAAAGGTTGCTCCATGAAAGCGATTCGCGTCCATACTCCCGGTCCCGAAGAGAATCTGATTCTCGAGGAGGTCGCTACGCCGGAGCCTGGGCCTGGCCAAGCGCTCGTGAAACTGGCCGCCAGCGGTGTCAATTTCATCGACATCTACTTCCGGACGGGGCTCTATCCGGCGCCAGAGAAGCCCTTTGGTTTGGGGATGGAAGCGGCCGGTACTGTGGTGGCCGTCGGGCCGGATACGACGCACGTCAAGGTCGGCGACCGGGTGGCGTATGCCATGCAGCGCGGATCCTACGCGGAATACGCCGTCGTCCCTTCCTGGATGCTGGTGCCTGTGCCCGACGCGCTCGACCTGCCGGTCGCCGCGGCGCTGATGCTCCAGGGTATGACGGTCCATTACCTCACCCACGGCACGTTCCTGTTAGCCGCCGGGCAGACGTGCCTAATCCATGCCGCAGCCGGAGGCGTGGGCCTGATCCTCACCCAAGTGGCTAAGTTGTTGGGCGCCAAGGTGATCGCCACCACGTCAACCCCGGCGAAAGCGGAACTGGTGAAGCTGGCCGGCGCTGACCACGTCATCGGTTACGACAATTTCGCGGCCGAAGTCCGGCAGATTGTGAAGGAAGGGGTCCACGTGGTTTACGACTCGGTGGGCGAAGCTACCTTCCAAGGCAGCCTGAATTCTCTGCGTCCCCGCGGCATGATGGTGACCTTCGGGAACGCCTCCGGCCCGGTGCCGGCCATTGAACCCTTGCTGTTGAGCCAGAAAGGCTCGCTCTTTCTCACCCGTCCTCGTTTGGGCGACTACTGCCTGAACCGCGAAGAGGTATTGGAGCGGGCGACGACCGTCTTTGGGTGGAAGCTGAACGACCATCTGCCGGTATTCTCCACGCGGACCTATCCGTTGGCCCAAGCCGGCCAAGCGCAACGGGACCTGGCGTCGCGCACCACCTCCGGTAAGCTGCTTCTGAATATCGCTTAGATGACAGAAAATGAATTCGATGTAGTACCTATCCGTACGACCACGCCGGTAAGTACTATGCGGCGGACCCCAAAACCGGATACAATCGAGAGCGCTCCTGGCGCAATCGAGACAAAGTTTTGACCGACTATTCCCAGCTCTATCTCCTCTGGCCACCCATTGCCATCCTGTTGATTGGATTGGTGTCGGGCTGGTTATTGCAGCGCCACGTGCTGGTGAAGCAGATGGAGGATCTGGAGGCTCAACACCTCGATCTCCTTCGATCGGCCGAAGACGAGATGCACGCAGCGCGCGAAGAAGCGCGGGTGCAGGGCCAGAAGCTCGACGAAGCGCAGATGGCGATCACGCTGGGGTATGAGCGGCTCACCCTGCTCGACCGGCGGCTAAAAGAAGCCGAAGATCGCATTCTGCCGGCGATGGCTCCTGCCGCCGATCGGACCTCACCCGCTCAGGAAGAGGAACTCGTCCGTCTGCGGCAGCGTCTGGCCGAGCAAGAGGTTTTTGCCGAGCGGTTGAATGAACTGGAGCGCGAACTCCAGGTGGCCAAGGCTGAGACGAGAGCGCCGGCGCCGGTGGTAGTCGCCGCCGCCCAGCAAGATCATAACCAAGAGCATCTCGCCCGGGCACTGCGTGAGCGAGCGGTGACAATTGATTCCCTGCGGCGCGAAGTGTCCGGCGTCGAGACGCTGCGCTTGCGCCTGTCGGAGTTGATCACCGAGTTGGGCGGGGCCCAGGGGCAAGTGGCGCAATTGACCAAGGAGCGCAATGCGCTGGCGGCGATTCCGCGCACGGTACCCAGCGAGTCGACGAACGAACTCGTGCGCAAGCTCGCCGACGCCGTAGCGCGGCGGCAGGAAGTCGAACTCACCTTGGCGGACGTGCAAAAGCGCGTTGCCACGGCCGAAGCCGAGCGGGATCGCCTGCTGGGGGTGAATGCGCCTCAAGCCGCCCCGGTGCCAAGGGCCATGGCGGCGACGGCCGGCTCCAGCTTGGGCTTTTCGGTCACCGCCTGGCAGGCCGAGTATCCGGTACCCGAACCCCTGGACACGCCGCTCGAAGCGCCGCGCCGGGCCGCCTATGGCTTGCCGCCTTTGGTGACGCCCATGGAGCCCGAACCCGAGCCGATTGAGCTCGATGAGCCGGCGCGCGATGAGCCGGCGCGCGATGAGTATGTCGCGCCCGCCGTGCCGTTGCTTTCGCCCGCTCAACTGGCCGGCGGATTGACCCAACTGCTGTTCGAAAACCGGGTGCAGTTTGCGCCGGACCGGGCCGAGATCCTGCCCGATTCGAAGCTGTTGCTCGAGGACATTGCCGATTTGATTCTCTGTACGGTGCCGGTCCGCGTGGCGATTGAGGGCCATACCGAGCATGGCGACGCGCGGTCGAACTTCTACCTGAGCGAACGCCGCGCGGTGGCCGTGAAGGATCGTCTGGTAAAGCTGGGCGTGCCCGAAGTCCGCATGATCTGCATCGGCTATGGCGACACCCGCCACATCGACGAGAATGCCAGCTACCAGGGCCGTACGCGCAATCGCCGGATTGACATCAGGGTGATGGGACCCACCTAAAAACGCCCTATCTTCCGTTTCAAAATGGTAAAATGCTAGTTTGACTAAGTCTGCCAGCCGAGACGAAGCCGCTTCCCGTCGTGCGGCACTCACCAGCCGTCTCATCACCGAAAAACTCGACTCCTTCCTGATCACGTCGCCGGTGAACGTGCGTTACCTGACCGGATTCACGGGCAGCAATGGGTTGCTTTGGCTGACGCCCACCTCGGCCCGCCTGTTTACTGACCCGCGCTATACCACCCAAGCCGCCGCTGAGTGTTCGGCGGCGATCAGCATCGTGCGAAAAGGACCGTTGCTGAACGAAGCCGCCGCCCGGTTGAAGCGTGCCAAACCCCGGAAATTAGGCTTCGAAAAGAGCCACCTCTCCTACGAAGCCTACGCGAAGCTCACCGAAGAGTTGCCGAAGAGCACCACGCTGGTGCCGCTCGACGGTTGGGTGGAAGAGGCGCGCCGGGTGAAGAGCGCCACCGAGATCGAGCGCATCCAGGAGTCGGTGGTGACAAATTCCTTGGCCTTTGACCGGGCCTTGCGCAAAGTGCGACCCAACATGACCGAAAGCGAACTGGCCGCCGAGATCGACTACCAGCAGCGCAAGCTGGGAGCCGAAGGCACCGCGTTTTCCACCATCGTCGCCGCGGGCGAGCATTCCGCCTTGCCCCATGCGCGTCCGCGGGCTGAAGCGATCGGGCTGAATCGGTTACTATTATTGGACATGGGTGCGCAGCAGCATGGCTACATGAGCGACATGACGCGCACCGTGGTGGTCGGCAAGGTTACGCGCCGCATGCGCCAACTGTATAACGCGGTGCTGGAGGCGCAACTCGAGGCCATTGACGCCATCCGCCCTGGCGTTCTGTGCGCCGAAATCGACCGCCGCGCGAGGATCACCTTGAAGCGGCACGGTCTCGATAAGCAGTTTATTCATTCCACCGGACACGGCCTGGGGCTCGAAATTCACGAGTCGCCGAGCCTGGGCCGTACGGAAACGCTCCGTCTGGCGCCCGGGATGGTGATCACCATCGAACCGGGCGTCTATCTTCCGGGCGAGGGAGGCATTCGCATTGAGGACACGGTTTTGGTAACTGAGTCCGGGTGCGACGTGCTGACGCCCACGCCCAAGGACCTGCTCGTTATTTAACCCTAGAAAGCAATGACCAACGAAGAGATTCAGCAATTAATTCGCCTCGCCCAGGATTCCCGCGTGGCTGAGCTTGAAGTGCAGCGCGGCGAAAACCGGGTGCGCATCCGCTTGGCGGGCATCTCCACCGAAGTGATGGCCGCGTCACCGGTGGCCTTCGCCGCCCCCGCGCCCGCTCCTACGGCGCCCGTCGCCGCCGCTCCGGCCCTCGCCGCGGCCGTCAACGACGACCCGCTCAGCGACCCCAGCATCGTCATGGTGAAGAGCCCCATCGT
>JBBQQS010000489.1:0-4033 GCA_038215525.1 Bryobacterales bacterium | reverse complement strand
CGTTGTGGCAGCCTTGGCAGTTGCGCGTCAGAAATGGGCGAATGGAAGACGAAAACTCGTCCGCCGCCAGCGTGGCGGAAGGGGTTTGGGCGGCCAGTCCGAGGCCCACGAAATAGAATAGGTAACGTTTCATCGCACTTGCACTATCTTAATAGTGATGACGTTCGCATGTAGGCTGCTGGTTATTCTTCTTACGACTATTTCGCTCTTCGCGGTGGAATTACCCTCCGGTCTGATCGACGCAGCCCGCGAAGGCGACGCGGCCAAGGTGAAATTGCTCCTGGCCAAGCGGCCGGCGGTCGATGAGTCCTTGCCCGACGGCACCACCGCGCTTTGCTGGGCGGCTTTCGAAGGCCATGCCCCGGTAGTCGAGTTATTGCTCATTGCCGGGGCCAATGCCAAAAAGAAGACCGAGAACGCCGACACCCCTTTAAGCTTGGCCGCCTCTCGTGGCCACGCGGCCATCGTCGAAAGGCTGATCGCCGCCGGGGCCGATCCGAATTCGGCGCGCTGGAATGGCGAAACCGTGCTGATGACGGCCGTGCGCGGCGGCAGCCCCAAGACCGTCGATGTCTTGCTGGCTGCGGGCGCTGACCTGAAGCCACAGGAGATTCGGCTCGGCCAGTCGGCGTTGATGTGGGCCGCCTCCGAAGGCCGCGTCGAGATTCTGCGCAGCCTCGTGAAGGCCGGCGCAGAACTCGAAGTGCGTTCGAAGGCCGGTTCTACCGCACTGATGATGGCCGCGCGCCAAGGCCAAACCGCCGCCGTCAACGAACTCCTAACGGCCGGCGCCTCCGTCAGCGCAGCCAACCCCGATGGCCGCGATGGCCTCTTCCTCGCCGCCAACTATGGCCACGCCGATGCCGCCATCCGGCTGATTGAAGCCGGGGCCAACGTGAAATCGCAGGATCAGAAAGGCACCACCATCCTGCATCTTGCCGCACGCAGCGGCAAAGCCGACCTGGTGGCTCTTCTGATCGCCAAAGGCGCGCCCGTCAACGCCCAGTTGAAGCCCTCACTCGAACCCAACCCTGCCCGCCGCTTCACCTACGGCCGGGACCTCGCCACGCCCCTCTTCGAAGCTGCCGAAACCGGCAATGAAGACGTGGTCCGCGCTTTGCTGAAAGGCGGCGCCGACCCTAACCTCGCCACCGCCGACGGCGCCACGCCCCTGCTGCCCGCCGCCTTCGGCAACTTTCAGGTGAACAATCAGCTCTTTCCCAAACTCGCCAATGCCCAGTTGGGCGTGGTGAGCGCGCTGGTGGAAGCCGGCGCCAACGTGAACCAAGCTACCGACCGTGGCATGACCGCCCTGCACTTGGCCGCCTCCCGTGCCGGCGACGATGTCGTGCGTTATCTGGTAGGACACGGCGCTAAGCTCGACGCCAAAGACGCCCGGGGCACTACGCCGCTCGGCACGGCCGAAAGCCGCGGCGCCAAAGCCACCGCCGCGCTCCTGAGAGAGCTCACCGCAAAAGCCAAGTAGATTGCGATAAGCTACTCGCGTGCTCAGCCGCCGTAGTTTTCTCTTCACCGCCTCAGCTGCCTTGGCCCAAAAGCCGCGGCGCCCCAATGTCCTCTTCATCGCCACCGACGACATGAACAATGCCCTGGCTTGCTATGGGCATCCCGTCGTCAAAACGCCGAATCTCGACCGGCTTGCCGCGCGCGGCGTACGCTTCGACCGTGCTTACACCCAGTTCGCCCTCTGCAGCCCGTCGCGCAGTTCGTTGATGACCGGCCTCGGGCCGGACACCACCGGCGTCTACAACCTCGTGAAGCACTTCCGGTCCACCCTGCCCGACGTGGTCACCCTGGCCCAATGTGCGCAAAAGAACGGCTACTTCACCGCCCGCGTGGGCAAGATCTATCACTACGGCAACCCCGGCCAGATCGGCACCGACGGCCTGGACGACGCACCCAGTTGGCAGCACCGGGTGAACCCCAAGGGCATCGATAAAGCCGAAGAGCCGAAACTCACCATCCATACGCCGGAGCGAAAGAACCTCGGCTCCACGATTGGTTTCTATGCGTCGCCGGCACCGGATGAAGAGCATACCGATGGCTTGGTCGCCAGTGAAACGATCAAGTTGATTGAGCAGCATAAGGACGGGCCCTTCTTCCTTGCCGCCGGCTTCTACCGTCCCCACTGCCCGTATATCTCGCCCCAGAAATACTTTGATTTGTATCCGCCGGAAAAACTCGAGCCCATCCCCTACACCGAAGGCGAAGATACCATCGCGCCACCCTGGGCTTATTGGACCAAACCCGGTAACTGGAACATGACTCGCCGCCAACAGCAGGAGGCCCTGCAGGCTTACTACGCGGCGATCTCCTTTGTCGATGCCAATGTCGGCAAGTTACTTGACGCGCTCGACCGCCTGGGGCTCACCGAAAATACCATCATCGTCTTCTGGTCCGACCATGGTTATGGCACCGGCGAACACGGCCAATGGATGAAGCAGACCATCTTCGAGGCCGCGACGCGCGTGCCTTTGTTGATGGCCGGCCCGGGAGTAACCGCGAAAAACAAAGGCTGCCCCCGCACCGTCGAGTTACTTGACCTTTACCCCACCTTAGCCGACCTCTGCGGCTTTGCCCAAGTACCGGCCAACCTACAAGGCAAAAGCCTGCGTCCCTTGCTACAAGATCCCCAAGCCAAGTGGGACCGGCCCGCCCTCAGCCAGATGTCCCGCAACCGCAAGGGCGTCGCCGATTCGCTTCAAGGCTATAGCCTGCGTACGGAGCGCTATCGCTACACCGAGTGGGATAACGGTGAGGAGGGCGTCGAACTCTATGACTATCAGACCGATCCCAGGGAGATGCAAAACCTGGGTAAAAGCGACAAACACGCCAAACTGCGGCTGGAATTACAAACGCGCCTTCGCCAGGTAACCAAGGCCAGGGGCCGAAAGGCCCAAGGCTAGGATCGCACTAGCCCACAGCGTAAGCTGTGGGGTGAATTAGTACTTGTTAGTGCTTTAACCGCCCTAGCCTGCCGCGTCAGCGGCGGGTCACACTGGATAATGGCAACTCCATCAGTTTCTGCCAGATAAGTGGGCGAATGTTACCCATCGCTTACTCGACGGGCTAGGCAGGTTTGAAGATGCAAAAGTCAACGAATCAAGCGGTCAGCGCACTAAAACAACAGTCGCAAGCCCTTCCAGCATAAGTTGCCGCCCACAATCACCAGCGTGACATTCAAGGTCGCGCGTAACGGGCGGGCGGGTAACTTAGTTCCTAGCGAGGCTCCGATCAAAGCGCCGACAATGCCGGCGGGAGCCAAGTAAGCGAGCACCGGTCCGTTGTAAGTCCCGGTGGAGAGATGAAAAGCGCCCCCGGCGGCCGAAAGAATCAAGCCGAAAAGTAAGTCGGTGCCGATGATCACCGCCGGTTCGATCTTGGCGCAGCTTTGCAACAGCAAGCTACCCAGTGCGCCCGCGCCCGCCGAGGAGAACCCGACTTCCACCCCGATGGGCAGGGCAAGCCAAGTAAGCCATTGCGGCCGATGGACGCCGACCGGAGGTTTGCGGAAAAGCTTCACCAGACTTACGGTAGCCAGCGAAACGATCGTCAGACCGACGATCGCGAGAATCAACGGCGTGAGTCGCTCGGTGTTCATTTTGGCCAAGAAAAAAGCCCCGCCCAACACGCCTGGCAAACCACCCAGTAGAAGCCGCTTCAATACCGGAAAGTCGATCTGGCCGCGGAACCAATAAACGGGCGTTGCAAAGATTTTAGTCGCGGTGACGAACAGTAACGCCGTGCCAACGGCTTCGGCCGCTGGCATACCTAAGGCAATGATTAACGCCGGCACGGTCAGTGTGCCGCCGCCTACTCCGGTGAGCCCGACTGCTAACCCGATCAGGAGCCCGATAAGGGCCGTCAGCACGTTATTTCTCCGTCGCGGTGTGGATACCGCATTCGAGCTTATTTCCGCCCCAACGTCCCGAACGCAGGTTGTCCGGGTCGAGCGGCTTTTGGGTGCAAGGCGCGCAGCCGATGCTGGTGTAGCCTTGCGCATACAGAGACA
>JBBQQS010000488.1:0-4034 GCA_038215525.1 Bryobacterales bacterium | reverse complement strand
GATGCGCGTGGATGCCCCCGATTGGGAGTAAGTATATGTTTTTGTTAGACTTATCGTTGCGCCCTTCTTTCAGGAACCGGGTGCCCACCGGTCAGCATCCGGGAAGCGCAAGGGCCGCAGCAGCACACCATCGACGACGCTGAAGACGGTGGTGCTGAGGCCGATGCCGAGCCCCCACGCTTAGCGAGTTGGCGCAGCGCGAGGCGAAGGTCGTTCATTGTGATCGCCAAACGTTGCAACTTGGGGGCCTTAAGGTTTTTGTGAGTAATTGGCAGCCTTTAGGATCGCACTCGTGTCCGCTTGCGGGACAAGGGTGACCACGGGCGAACACCTAACGGAACAACAAGGGCGTGAGAGCGGTAAGGTTCCGGCGCCAGACGGGCCAAGTGTGGGCGCCTTCGGTTTCGTTCCAGGAGTAAGTTACTTTCTTCTCCTTCAGCATGTCCAGGAAGGCCAGATTACGCTTGAAGAGAAAGTCCTCCTTGCCACAGGCGATCCAGAGTAACTTCACCTTCTTATTGACGCCCTCGTCCAGGCCGGCAAGTAGCTCGGTCTCCGGCGGAGCACCGGAGAAACTGGCGACATAGGAAAAGGCGTAGGGGGCGGTAAGTCCGGAGTAAAGGCTTTCGCCGCCGCCCATCGAAAGGCCGGCGATCGCCCGGTTGGCGGGGTCGGTCTTGACGCGATAGGCTTTTTCCACCTGAGGAATCACTTCCTGCAACAAGGTGTCTTTATGCTTGGTGACATTGCGGCGATTCATACCGGGGTCGCGCGGGCCGCGCAGGACGGCGGGTTCGCCATAACCCAAGGGCATCACCACCAGCATCGGAACGGCTTTCTGGTCAGCGATGAGGTTATCGAGGATGACATGGGCGCGGCCGACGATGCTCCAGCCGTCGGAGCCGTCACTGAAGCCGTGCAGCAGGTAGAGCACCGGATAGTTCTTGCCGGCGCGCGCATCGTAGCCGGGCGGCGTGTAGACAAAGAAGCTGCGGCGGTCACCGGCGACCTTCGACTCATAGAAGTGCTCGGTGAGGGTGCCATGAGCCACGTCGCGCGGGTCCCAGCTTTGCTGGCCGGGGACGTGGACGGCGCTGGTGGGACCCAGGAGGTTGGTCTTCATCATGGGGTTCACCGGATCCATCATGCCGACGCCGTCGACGAAGAAGCGGTAGCCGTAGATGTCGGGCGTGAGCGGGTCGGTGGTGAGGGTCCAAACGCCGTCATCGCCTTTCACCATGGGAGTGCGTTTGCTGGTCTCGCGGTCCACAAAGACCTCGGCCGCTTTCGGAGCGCGGAGGCGGAAGGTGACCCGTTGATCGGCGAGCACCTCGGGCGAACGAATGGGAGCCGGTGGAGGGGTGGGCGGAGCTTGGGCATACAGAACCGCGGTGAGCAGGAACGTGAGGGTAAGTCGCATAGGCGTCCGCTAGTCTATCGAATATAATAGGCCGCAGCTATGAACCTAAGAGCGCTGTCCACTTTTCTTTTCCTCGGTTTCGCCGCGCAGGCCCAAAACCCGACCCAGGCTGGTAAGTTCACGGTGGAGCATCCGACGCTCCAAAATCTGGGCTTTGAATGGGCCCTTGCGGGCGATGAGAACCGCAATGCCACGGTGGCGGTGCAATACCGGCCGGTGGGTGAATCGGCTTGGCGCAATGCGCTGCCCCTGTTGCGGATTGGCGGTGAGAACGTCTACCGGCGCCGCGAAAACCTGGACTACACCGTCCCGCAAGGCTTCGCCGGCAGCATTCTCAACTTACAACCGGGCACGGAGTATGAGTGCCAGTTCAAGCTGACCGATCCCGATGGCACCACCGGCCAAACCGACTATACCGTGAAGGTCCGCACGCGCACGGAGCCCATGGCATCGAAAGAAGGGCGCACCTTGCACGTCTACGCGCCGGACTATCAGGGCCCCAAGCAGGAGCCGAGTTTTTCGAGTATTCTGCAGGCTTACTACGGCGCCGGGCTCGGCGATTGGAGTGTGGTGTGGGAGCGACGAGCGCGGCCGGGCGATACGATCCTGGTGCACGTCGGCCTGTACCGGCCGGAGCGGCTGAACTATGTGGATCCGATGATGACGCCCTTCGATGGCATGGCCTCACTGACTTTGAAAGGCACCCAGGAGTTACCGATTACGATCAAGTCCGCGGGCGACGGCGAGGTGATCTTCGATGGCGCCGGCAACCATACGCTCTTCGACGTCAGCGCTTCCGCCCACCATATCTTCGAAGGACTTACTTTCCGCAATACGGATATCGCGATTATGGCCGGCCAGAAAGAAGTGATCGGCGCCGTGGCGTTAACGGTGAAGGATTGCCGCTTTGAGAATATTGGCTTTGGGGTGTGGACCGAGTGGGCCGGCTCAAGCGACTTCTATATCGCCCATAATTTATTCCTGGGTCGCGACGATCGTTTCCGTTTGGTCGGCTGGACCGGCTTTATGTGGGCCAGCGCCGGCCCCTTCGGGTCGCACTTACTGACGAGTTACTACGCCGTGAAGATCTATGGACCGGGGCATGTGATCGCGCATAATTCGATTGCTTATTTTCACGATGCCATCGGAATCTCCACTTACGGCACTCCGGAGAAGGATCCCGATCGGCGAGCCTCATCGATCGATATTCACAACAATGATTTCCATATGCTGAACGACGACTTTGTCGAAACCGACGGCGGCGTACACAACGTGCGAGTATTTAATAACCGCGGCGTGAATGCGGCGCAGGGTGGATATAGCTCGCAGCCAGTGTTTGGCGGGCCCGTGTACTTTATCCGGAACATCCTCTATCACGTACCCAGCGGGGTAGCCTTTAAGTTCTCCGCTAAGCCTGCGGGCCTGGTCGTCTATCACAATACGATTCTTGGCGAGTGTGTCATCTCGGACCCTTCGTCGAATATGCATTTCCGGAATAACTTATTCCTAGGCCGCGACACTCCGGAGCGCGGCATCATGACGTGGGCCAACGCCACCGACGCTTACAGCACCGATTACAATGGCTTCCGGCCCAATAAAGGCATTGGCGCGCAGTATCGCTGGCTGGGTCCGCAGAAGGGGCAGCGACTTTATGAGCCGAAGCCGGGCGATTGGAAGTCGTTCGGCACGCTGGCGGAGATGAAAGCGGCCACGGGACAAGAGGCGCATGGGATCGAAGTCGATTTCGATATCTTTGAAAAGATGATTCCGCCGGACCACACCAAGCGGCACGCCGTCTATCATGCCATGGACCTGAATTTTCATCTGAAGGCCGGCAGCAAAGCCGTCGACGCGGGCGTCGTAATTCCCACCGTCAACGAGGGCTTTGCGGGTCGCGCGCCGGACTTGGGGGCGCTTGAGGTGGGTAAGGCGGATCTGAAGTATGGTCCACGCTGGTTAACGTGGCAACCTTTTTATCGCTAATACCCCTTGCATTTGGAGCGCAGAGGGCATATATAAAAGGGCCAGGAGGCAGTAGGCCTATGTTGTATGGTTTCTTGCTCTGGATCGCCCTTACCCTGGTGGTATTGGGCATGGTTGCTTATCGTTACATGGTCTCGCGCCGCGAAGACGATGTACTGCATCTGGCGGATTCCGAAGCGCCGATGATCGCGGAACAGCAGATGCTGTCGAAACGACTCAACCGGCTGGATGAGTGGAAACGCCGCTTGGCCTTGGTGGATGTGGTGTTCGGCTTGGGCTTGGGGCTGCTGTTTGCGCGCAATGCGCTCAAAACTTCTGGCCTACTCTGACGGGTTCATGAAATACTGGGGAGCGTGATTCGACTTATCGCGCCTTTCCTCACTTCCCTGCTACTGGCCCAAAACAATTGGACCGAGCCCTTCGCCCCGCATCGCGTGGTGGATAACGTCTACTATGTCGGCAGCGCTGGCTTGGCTTCGTATCTGATTACTTCGCCGCAAGGCCATATCCTCATCAATAGCAGCCTGGAATCGTCGGTGCCGCTGATCGAAGCCAGCATCGAAAAACTGGGCTTTCAGTACAGCGACGTGAAGATCCTACTGATTAGTCACGCCCATTGGGACCATTGCGC
>JBBQQS010000487.1:0-4042 GCA_038215525.1 Bryobacterales bacterium | reverse complement strand
AATTTCTACCGTGCCCACCGCCGCAATGAAACAAGGTGATTTTTCGGGGCTCGGCGCGCAGTTGGTTTACGATCCGGCCACCACCGCCAGCGGCGCTCGACAGCCCTTTCCGGGCAATCGAATCCCGGCCAATCGTTTTAGCACCGTGGCTAGAAATCTTATCCCCCTGATTCCGGACCCCACCCGCAATCTGCTGCTGAATAACTACGATTTTGTCAACCAGACCGTGATCGAGCAGAAGATCTGGAGCTTGAAGTTTGACCACGCCATCACCACGAACAATCGCATCTCTTTTTTCCTAAGCAAAGAAAATGGCGGGAGCAACGATACCACGAATTTTGCCGGTCCGATCGGTAATGGTTTGGGCTTCAGCGGTCAGTTGCCGTATAACCTTCGGATCAACCATGACCTCAGCCTCTCTCCGAATTTTCTGATCCACAGTACGCTCGGCTATTCGGCGACGCGCCAATTGTGGAACAATCCGGTGCAGGCTGGTTGGGCCTCGAAACTCGGCATTCCTGGCCAGACGGCCGAGGCTGACGCGTTGCCGCGCATCAACTTTCGCGGCGCGGCTGGCCTCACTCCCTACGGTGTGCAGGACGGCAAGGTAGCCAACGGCGGCCAGGACAACGACACACTTCACATCAGCCAGGGTATGACCTGGATCAAGGGCAAGCACGAAATCAAGTTCGGTTGGGATCACCGCCGCCTGTCCACCTTTGGTTTCGATCTCGCGGGCTCAAACGGCCAATACTTCTTCAGCCGCAATCAGACGGCCGTGCCCGGCAGCGGTGCCGGCAGCGGCCACGAGTTTGCCAGCTTGTTGCTTGGCGCGGTGGAAGAAGCCAATCGGAATATCCTCCCGATAATTTTGGATCCCATCAACTATCGGTATACTGCCGGTTACTTTTCCGACAACTGGCGGGTCAGCAAGCGTCTGACCCTGAATCTGGGTTTGCGCTATGAAGTACCCGTCGGCTTCCACTTCCCTAGCGGCAATTGGGGTAGCCTCGACCTGAACAAGCCCAACCCCGGCGCTGGCAACCTTCCGGGAGCCTTGCAGTTCTACGGCGATGGTCCAGGCCGCATCGGCAAGCTTCGTCCGTACCCCACCGATTTTTCGAATATCGGCCCGCGTCTTGGCTTTGCCTACCAGTTAACATCGAAGACGGTGTTGCGAGGCGGCTGGGGTATTTTCTACCAGACGCTGGGTAATGGTGGCTGCGGCTGCCGTCCGGGCTTCACCGCCCCCAACGCCCTGCAAGGAAACTTCATCGATCAGGTTCTCAATTGGGATGGTGGCATCCCGATCGGTCCAAACTACGCTCCGCCTCCCAACTTCAATCCGGCTCAGCTGAACTTCCAGGGTGCAGATTTTTTAGGTCCCAACTTCGGCAAGGCGCCTCGCATCAGCAATTGGAGCTTTAACATCCAGCAGGAGTTCTTCAAGTTCCTGATCGACGTCGGCTATATTGGCAACCGGGGCCGGGGCTTAAACTCCACAATCAACATCAACCAACTGCAGACCAGCCAGCTATCGAGGGGTAGCTTGCTACAGCAGCCTTTGAGTTCACCGGCTGGTCAAGCCGCTTTGGCCAATGGAACCGTTCGGCTACCTTATGCCGGCTACCCGCTTACGCGGACCGTGGCGCAGGCGCTGCGTCCCTTCCCGCAGTATCTAGACGTGTTCAGTCGTAATTCCGGCCAGGGGCTTACGTGGTACGACTCCTTGCAGGCGAAAGTGGAGCGCCGTTTCGGCAGTCTCCAGATGCTGGCCAACTATACCTGGTCGAAGTCGCTGGCCAATGCTCACTTCCGCCAGATATTCTCGCAGCAGTTCAACGTGGGCGCTCAGGATGCCTACAACCTCAGTGACATGAAGTCCTTCCTGCCTTTCGACCAGCCCCACGTTTTCAATCTCCTGTTCAGCTATGACTTGCCTTTCGGCAAGGGCAAGCGCTATATGGGTAACCAGAACGTGATAGTCAACGGCTTGTTGGGCGGCTGGACCGTCAGTGGTATCGCTCGTTACAACGCCGGTGCCTTGATCCAGGTCAATTCGCCCGGCAATCCGCTGGCAGGAGCCATCTTCTCTACTGCCACGAAGGCGAACATTAATAACGGTGTGCCGATCAGCACCGGGGCCAGCTTCAGCGACCTCGACCCCAATAACCCCAACGTTCGCTGGTTTAACGCGGGTGCCTTTAGCCCCGCGAGCGCGTTCTCACTCGGTAACGCGGCCCTCTACTATAGCGACTTCCGTCAGCCCAGGGTAGCCAGCGAAAATCTCGGTATCGCTAAACGTACCATCCTCTTCAAAAACGACCGTAACCCGGTGGAACTGCTCTACCGCGCGGATGCGTTTAACCTCTTCAACCGTACACGCTTCGGTGGCGTCAATGGAGTCATCGGTAACGCGAACTTCGGACGCCCCAGTGGCCCCCAAGTTGGCGCACGCGCGATCACCATGGGTTTGCGCTTAAGCTTCTAACTTTAGCGGTACTCTTCGAAACAGAAACGGCCCGCCCCGAGGCGGGTCGTTCTCTTTTGCACCTGACCTTAGTAAGCTGGATAGGTGGATCCCATTGTTCCCCTTACGCTAGAAGGTTCCAGCGTCCTTCACCAGATGATGCGCCTGAAGTGGCCGGCTTGGCGGGCCCTTGCCCCCACCGAACGCGCCGCCATCCTCGCCGAAGCCGCCGAATGGCTCGCGGCCAATCCGCAGACCGCGATCTTTTCGATGCTGGGCCACAAAGCCGACCTCATGTTGATCCACTACCGCCCCGGCTTCGACGGACTCAACGCCGCCGAATTTGCCTTCGCCCGGCTTCAGCTCTCGGACTATCTCGAACCCACTACCTCCTACCTCTCGGTGGTTGAACTGGGCCTCTACGAGTCCACCGCCAAGATCTACAAGGAACTCACCGAAAAGGACCTCAAGCCGCACACCCCCGAGTGGAACGCAGCCATGGAAGAGACGCTCGACCGCCAGCGCAAAGCCATGGCCGTGCGACTCTACCCCGAGTTCCCGCCCACGAAGTACGTCTGCTTCTACCCCATGGACCGCCGCCGCGGCGAGGACAAGAACTGGTACCAGGTCCCCTTCGCCGAGCGCGCGCACATGATGCACGACCACGGCATGATCGGCCGCCGGTACGCCGGCGAAGTGAAGCAGATCATCTCCGGCTCCATCGGCTTCGACGATTGGGAGTGGGGCGTCGACCTCTACGCCGACGATCCGCTCGTCTTCAAGAAACTCATCTACGAAATGCGCTTCGACCCCGTCAGCGCCATGTACGCCCTATTCGGCACCTTCTACGTCGGCCTCCGCGTGACGACCGAAGAACTCGCGGGCCTGCTCGGATGAACTGCGAGCGCACCTCTGGCCGCACCCGAGTCGACGCCCCCAAAAGCAAGAAGCGCACCGGCGAGCAACTCCGCGATGTCTGGCCCGATATTCGCGAACTGATCCGCCCCCGCCGCATGATCCTGGGCTTCGGCCTGCTGCTGATGGTGATCGGCCGCGTCGCCGGCCTGGTGCTGCCCTATTCGACGAAGTTTCTGGTCGACGACGTCATTGGCAAAAAGCAGATGGACATGCTGACGCCGCTCGCGCTCGTCGTGCTCGCCGCCACCATCATCCAGGGCGTCACGTCCTTTACCCTGACGCAACTGATCTCGAAAGAGGGCCAACGGCTGATCGCCGAGATGCGCAAGAAAGTGCAGGCCCACGTCGGCCGGCTGTCGCTCAACTACTTCGACTCGAACAAGAGCGGCGTGCTGGTGTCGCGCATCATGAACGATGTCGAAGGGCTGCGCAACCTGATGGGCACCGGCCTCATCGAGTTCTGCGGCGGCCTGCTGACGTCCTTTGCGGCATTGTTCATCCTGCTGCGGATTAGTCCGCTACTTACCGGCTTGGCCCTGCTGGTCGTCGTGCTGTATGCCACCGTTCTGCAGAAGGCCTTCGCCCACGTGCGCCCCATTTTCCGCGAGCGCGGCAAGATCACGGCCGAGGTGAGTGGCCGCCTCACCGAAAGCC
>JBBQQS010000486.1:0-4063 GCA_038215525.1 Bryobacterales bacterium | reverse complement strand
GCCCTTGGAGCCGAGATAGCCCACCTCCACCAGCGTGCCGCGGAGCTCTTGCTGCACGGAGAAGTTCCATTGGCTGTAGACTGGGTCGGGCGAAGTGCCTCCGGGCCCGAAGACGCCGGGGCGGGCGGCAGCGGAACCTACCGGTGGGAAAAGATCCGCGACGCGAAGAACGCCGGGGGCATCGGCGGCCCCGTTCTGGTCGCTGCGCAAGTCGGTCACTTGGCCGAAGGGCGGGTTGCGCACCCAGGTGCGCAGGTCCTGCAACTCAATCAGGTCGTAGAAGATTCCGAAGCCGGCGCGGACCGCGGTGCGGCTGTGCCCGAAGGGCCGCCAGGCGAGTCCCACGCGCGGGGCCCAGTTGTTCTTGTCGGCCGGTAGCAAGCCACGCGGCGTGGCCGGCGCGCTCATCCGGGTGCCGGGAGGGATCAACGCTTCGGACGTGCCGGAGAGTCGCAAGCGGCCACCCGGGTAGGTGGGATCGAAGAGCGTAAGCCGGTTTTGGACATCGGTGAGGCGCGTGTTGTAGTCGTAGCGCAGGCCCAGGTTGAGCGTGATATTCCGGCTGACTTTCCAATCGTCCTGCCAGAAAAAGCCATAATTGAAGCCATTGAAGTTACCGGCGAGCGAAGTGTTTGACCCGGAGGCGCTGAGGGGCAATCCGAGTAGCAGATCGGCGATGGAGACACCGGTGGTGGTGGCGCGCAGCGGATCCGCCGTCAGGCCGCCCGTAAAGCTAAGACTGCCGCGGACGAAGCGCTCCGAACGGTCGTTGTAGTTTAGCTTGCGCATATCGGTGCCGAACTTCATGTTGTGGGCGCCCCGGATCCAGGTGAGGTGGTTCACCAGATGATAGACGTTGGAAACCTGGGTGGTGGGGTTGGTATCCGTGCCGATGGTGTTGAAGCCGGTAAGCGAGATCTGCGGCACACCAAAGGCGAGTGGCTCATTCAGCAGGTTCTTGAGGCCCAGTCCAGCGGAGACATTGGGGCCAAATGCGCCGTCCTGCAGGATGAGATAATTCGGCCGGTTGTAACCGGCGCGCAACTCATAGAAAAGATTCGCGGTGAAGGTGCGGATGTAGCTGGCGGCGAAGTTGTGGGTGCGGACGTTGGTGGCGAGTCCACCGTTGTCGATGGGGCTGGGGCTGGTCTCCACACCGTCGAAGAGCGAGTAGCGGAACATCAGCGAATTGCGATCGTTGAAGCGATGATCGAAGCGGCTCATGAACTGGTTGTTGTCGCTTTGACCAGAGAGTGCGGCAAAGAAGTTGTTGCCCGTGGGCACCGCGGCATTGGGTGCCGGATAAAGCTTCAGCAACTCGCGGGCCGCGGCGGTGGCGCGGGCCGCGGGAATGGCGTTGCCAGGGAAGGCGTCGCGGATGATAGCTCCGTCGGCCGTCCGGCGCGTGGTGGCGGGGTCGAAGATCAAGCGGTTATTGCGCTGGCCGACCGGGTTAAAGTTACCGGCGCGCTGCTCCAGGGTCGGTACCGTCAACTGAGCCAGCGTGCCTCGCCGCACGCGGGTGCCCTCGTAGTTGGCGAAGAAGAACGTCTTGTCCTTGCGGATAGGGCCGCCGAGGACGCCGCCAAACTGGTTGTAGCGAAACGGCTGGCGGCCGCGGCCATTCAAGTTATCGAAGAAATTGGCCGCATCCAGCTTCTCGTTCCGAAAGAAGTGATAAGCCGTGCCGTGCAAGGCGTTGCCGCCGGAGCGGGTGGTGGCGTTCACTTGGGCGGCGAAACGCCCGAACTCAGCGGCATAGGAACTGGTTTGCAGCTTGAACTCCTGGATGGCGTCAACGGAGGGAAATATCGAGGGCGTCAAGAAATGCGGGTCCATGGCATCGACGCCGTCAATCAGATAGCCATTGGACTTTTCGCGCGCGCCGCCCACCTGAAAGGCCGGCGCGTTCAGGCCACCGGGAAAGGGGCGGCGATTCGCGATGAAGGAGTTGGGGGCGGTGGGCGATACGCCCGGCGCAAGTTGCGCCAGCTCAAAGAAGCTGCGGCCGCGCAAGGGCAGGTTCTGGATCTGGGCTTGGTCGATCACTTGGCCTACGGAACTGGTTTCGGAGGCCACCAGCGGCGCGCGGGCGTCCACTTCAACGCTCTCGGTGACCTGGCCGATGGCGAGCGTCACGTCGACGCGGGCGGTCTGGTCCACTTGCAGATCGAAGGCCGCCAAGGAAGCGCGCTTGAATCCCGAGTGCTCGGCGGTTAAGGTGTAGCGCCCGGGCCGCAACAAGGTGAAGCGGTATTCGCCGGCGCTATTGGTGACGGTGGCACGGGCTTCGCCGGTCTCCTGATGGCGCAGGTTCACCGCGGAGTCGGGAAGCTGCCCCCCGGACGGGTCAGTCACCGTGCCCACCAGGTTGGCCGTGATGGACTGGGCTAGGGAGAGCAAAGGCAAAAAGAGCAAGGGCAGCAGCAAACGCAACGTGGACCTCCCGGTCTGAAATGCTGCTGATATATTACTGATGTATTATGACGCCGTCAAGCTGATCGTCACCCGCGGCCCGATGCCGTCGCGATTGAGCAGGTTCTCAAGCAGGTAAGCGGCCGCGTGATCGAAGTGTTGGTGCATCCTTTGTTCGGCCTGGGCACCATCCTGGGCGTGCAACGCCTGCAAGATCCCCAGGTGCTCCTGATGCGAGCTGAGCAGTTTGCGGGGGATCTGCAAGGAGAGTGACCGGAAGCGGACAAAATGGTCCTGCACGCTTTCAATCATCTGGCGCAGAGTCTGATTGCCGCAATGTTGGGCGCACAGGGCGTGGACGGCTTGGCCCTTTTCGAAAAGCGCCTGCGGTTCGGAACGCCCGCGCAGTTCCTTCAGCAAAAGATCGATCTTTTCCTGAGGAATGCGGCTAGCGGCGAGGCGCGCGGCCTCGCCCTCCAGTACGCGGCGGACGCCATAGAGTTCGCGAATTTGGCGCAGGTCGAGCGGCGCGACGAAGGTGCCCTGGCGGGGCCGGATCTCGATCAGGCCTTCGCGTTCGAGGCGCAGAATGGCCTCACGCACCGGGGTGCGGCTCAGTTTCAGCAGTTGGACGTAGCGCTCAATCGAGATGGCGTCTCCCGGGGCCAGAAGGTTGTTGAGGATCTGGTGCTTCAGCTTCTGATAGGCCAAATCCGTGGCGGAGAGAACCACGGGGGTGGGCGACGGGGTGAGTTTCGATCTGGCCACGGTGCTTTCAGCGTAGCAGAGCATTGACAGCCACCTGATATATCTGATACACATCAAAGCCACGATGCTGAAACGACTCCTGATGGGTACACTGTTGGCCGCGGGCGCTGCCCCCGCGCTCGAAATCGCCACTGGCACGATGCTCGGCCCCGGCTACACGGCCCGTAGCTTTTATACTCGTGAGGGGCGCGGGCCCTGGAAACTCACTTACAGTGGCCCCGGCTTCCGGCCCGACGCGGCCGGGCGGCTGATGAATCTGCGGGTCGCCCAGGCCGTGGTGCATGACGAATGGCTGACTGAAGAGCCGTTCGACCCCGACAAGAATACGGACCGCGTGATCGCCGCGCTGGACGAGTACAAAAAACATGGCATTCTCTCGATCAGCGTTTCGCTGCAAGGGGCCAACGCGGCCTACGAACGCACACCGAACATCAAGCGCGAGCGCGCCTACAAGCTAGGCCCGGGCAAAGGCATGTCGACGAGCGCCTTTAACGCCGACGGGTCGCTGAAGCAACGCTGGCTCGACCGAACGCTGCGCCTGGCCCGCGCCCTTGACCAGCGCGGCATGGTGCTCAACCTGGTCTATTTTTACGCCTACCAGGACGAGATCCTCAGTTCGCCCGAGGCGGTTGACCGGGCGACGATTACGGCCACGGACTGGCTGATCGACAACAACGTCCGCAACTGCATCATCGAAATCGCCAATGAATACAACGGCGGCGACTTCGACTACAACCGCTACATCGAACGCGCCCTGGGCCACCTGATTCAACTCGCCAAGGGCCGTTTTGCGGCCAAGAACGCCCCTTTCCGCGTACCCGTAAGCGCTTCATCGAACGGCAGCGTGAAGCCCGGCGAAGAGATGATGAAGGTGTCGGAT
>JBBQQS010000485.1:0-4098 GCA_038215525.1 Bryobacterales bacterium | reverse complement strand
TTTCAGCCGCGCGGGGAGCCACGGCTGGGGCCGCAGGGCGGCGTCATCCTGCCGCTGAATCCGGCGCCCTGGGAGAATTCGTTGCGTGGCCGGGCGCGCGGTTGGCAGGCCATGTGGCAGCGCCGCTCCGCCAACGGCCTGACGGGGTGGCTGGCCTATACCTACACCCGGACCCAGATGGACGAGCGCTTCACCGGCGCGCGCTTCATTTCGGACTTCGACCTGCGCCATCAAGTGCAGGCCTTCCTCAGCTATCGCCTGCGGCCCACCGTGAACCTCAGCGGCCGTTTCGCCTATGCCACGGGCCTGCCGCTGGCGGGTTTCTTCGAAAGGCGCAACGGCGAATTCTTCCTTTCCGCCCAGCGCAATCTGCTGCGCCTAACGGACTATCAACGCACCGACTTGCGGGTCAACAAGGTCTTTGTCCGCCCACGCTGGCAAGCGACGCTCTTCGCCGAAGCGATCAACCTCACCAACCGCCGGAACCTGCGTCTGGGCGACGCCCCGGGGTTCGATGTCCGCTCCCAGCGCGCGCGTCTGGTGCTCGAACGCACCTTCCCCATCCTGCCCTCGGCCGGCGTGGTCTTTGACTTCTAGATTCTCGCTATAATCGAGCCTCATATGAAATATCGGTACCGGGTTCTCGGTTTTCTCTTTCTGCTGTCGGTGATCACTTATGTGGACCGGGTCTGCATCAACTTGCTGGGCAAGGACATGCAGAAAGAGTTGGGGATCACGCCCTACTATTGGGGCTGGATCATTGGCGCCTTTGCCTTGTCCTACGCGGTCTTTGAGATTCCGACGGGGGTGATGGCCGATCGCTCCGGTCCGCGCAAGACGGCCGCGCGGATTGTCGTTTGGTGGTCGATCTTCACCAGCCTCACCGGCCTGGTGCAGAACTTCTGGCAGTTGATCAGTTGCCGGTTCTTGTTCGGGGCGGGCGAGGCAGGGGCCTATCCTACCAGTTCGGCGGCCATCTCGCGGTGGTTTCCGATGAACGAACGTGCACGCGCGACCGGCATTGTCTGGATGGGCAGCCGCGTAGGCGGGGCGCTATCGCCGATCATCGTGCTGAGCTTGGCGGAGATCGTCGGTTGGCGCGGCACCTTTGGCGTGTTCGCCGTGCTCGGCGGCGTGTGGGTGACGGTTTGGTATTGGTGGTTCCGCGATACGCCGAAGGAGATGGCGGGCGTAAGCAAAGCGGAGTTAGTGGAGATCGGGCCGCCGTTTGAGAATCAGGCGCACGGATTGCCCTGGGGCATCGTGCTGCGGGATAGTAACTTCCTCACGTTGTTGTTGATGTATCACACTTACTGCTGGGGGTCGTTTTTCTATCTCGGTTGGTTGACTGACTACCTGCGCGAAGGCCGCGGCTACGACAATTCCGACTTGAAAGCGATCGCCTGGCTGCCCTTTGCGTGCGGGGCGTGCGGCAATCTCTTTGGCGGCTGGTTGAGCGACCGCTTGCGAGGGAAGATTGGCCTTAAGTGGGCGCGCTGTAGCATTGGCGCCGGCGGCCTGTTTCTGGCCGGCTGCTTCATGATGGCTACCCATTTCATGCCCGGCAAAGTACTGCCGTTGGTGCTGCTGGCCTTAGGCTATGGCTCGATGGACGCGATGCTGCCGGTGGCCTGGGCCGTTTGTCTCGATATTGGGCGGCGTCATGGTGGGTCAGTCAGCGGGGCGATGAATATGGCGGGTCAACTGGGTTCGTTTTTGTCGTCGGTTGCTTTCGGCTTGATCGTGACGCGGCTGATGGGCGCTGGTTGGACTAAGCCCGATGCCTATAACTTCCCGTTGCTGCCATTTTCGATTTTGCTGATGGTTAGCGCGGCGTTGTTTCTGCGTGTCGATCCAAATCGGCAGTTGATACCGGAAGAGCCGGAAGCGACGAAGACTTTGGGCCGGAAGGCGGCCTAGGCGCGTCGCGCAGAGCGAGCGCGAGGGGAATCAGCGAATGGGCCGTGTCCGGGTCCGGCGAGACGCCCTGGAAGGCGACATAGTCTTCGCCGGTGAGGGGGACGCGAGTCTCCCAACCCGCGGGATGCTGTTCGCCCTCCGAGGACCAGACCTTGCCGCCGAGGCTCAAGTACACCCGTCCCAGCCCCAGTTTTTCGCTGGCCGTCTGCAGGTGGGTCCAGTAATCGTCCGCGCTTTGGGCTTTGGCCATGCCGCTCTTCATCCGGTCGACGATGATGGCGTCGCGGACAATTTGACGCCAGCGGTTGCCTAGCAAGGAACGGCGGGCGGAGCGGAATTCGGTGAAGCCCAGTTGATTCACCGCCACCCACACGAGAGCGGCGTACGCGACGATCAGGAAGGCGGCCAGTTGCGGGCCCGATTGGCTGGCCCAGAGCGAGACGATGCCGGCGATGCCGCAGACCAGATAACAGATGAGCGCGACATGGCGAGGCCGTAAGCCGCGCGCCAGCAGCCGATGGTGAATGTGGCCGCGGTCAGCACCGAAGATCGGTTGCATGCTCAGGAAGCGGCGGGCAATGGCGAGCGCGACGTCGAGGAAGGGGAGGGTGAGCAACATCATCGGCGCGCCCATGCCGATCGCGGTGGCGGTTTTGTAGCTCCAAATCAGACCGAAGCAGCCTAGCAGAAAGCCGATGGTGAGGCTGCCCGAATCACCCAGAAAGATGGTTGCCGGCTCAAAGTTGTAGCGCAGGAATCCAATGAGGCAGCCGGCTAACGGCGCGGTAACGATCGCCAGCAGGATATTGCCGTTGAGTAACGCCGCGGCGAACATCGTCAGCGTGGCGAAAAGGCTGACGCCCGCCGCCAATCCGTCCACACCGTCGATCAGGTTAATGGCGTTGGCGGTGCCGACCAGCCAGAGCACGGTAAGCGGTAAGCTCCACCACTCGTCGCCGCCGATGCGCACTCCGGCCGCGTGCGCCGTAAGCGCCGCCGCCACCTCGGCCACGATCTTGGTGACGGGCTGGAGCCCCCGCAGGTCGTCCACGAGGCCCATGAACAGGATCAGGCCCACGGCGGGCAGCAGCCGCAGGATCTGCGCCCAGTCGCCACGGGTTTCGATACTGGCGGACAGCGGCACCAGGGCGAAGAGCCCTAAGCTGATGGCGTAGGCCAACATGATGGCTACCCCTCCCAGCCGGGGGACGGCTCGCGGATGAAGCTTGCGCTCATCGGGTTGGTCGAGCCAGCCACGGGCGAGGCACAAGTCGCGCACCGCTGGCGTCAGCAGCCAGGCGGCGAGCGCCGAGATTCCCATGAGACATGCCAGAGAGTACACGCTTCACTCCTTGTGACGAGAGGCCAACTAACGAGTTACCGAATCGACTTGCTGCACCAATTGCCCCACCCGGGTTTCGAGCTGCACCATCATCGACTGCAATTCGGCCAGCGATTGCGTGGACGGATGGTCGGCGCTGTTACTCGAACGATCCGCCTGGCGTAACACCGCGCTGCGCGCGAAATCGGAAATGCTGCGCGCCCCTTGGGCCGAGCAGGCTTCCCGCAGATAAGTGAACTCTTCGTCCGTAAGACGGAAATTCACCAGCCGGTTTCTTGGTTTTAAGATACTCATTTACTTTCCTCCCGCAGTCATACTCATTTGGCTCTCCACCCGGCGAATTCTCGCGCGGTCCAATTCTACCGCCACCGATCGCTGGAGTAACTGAACACTGACGACGACGCGGCATTGCTCCCGCCGATCCTTCACTTCGAGCAGCAGCCCCCGTAAGCCTTGCATCGGGCCGGCTGTCACTTCCACCCGGTCGCCACTGCGCAGAAACTCACAGCGCTCAATCGGCCAGCCCGACTCCGCTACTAGCCGCAGCGCCTCAAGTTCCGCTTCGTCGACCGGCGCCGCCTGACGCCCAAAGCCCACGATCTCCCGCACGCCCGGCGTGGTGAGGATCGGCAGGCGAAAGGCGCCATCGAAACGGCAGAAAACGTAACCCGGAATTAAGGGCATTTCCACCCGCTTGACGCGGTCGCTCCAGCGGCGTTCCGCGGTCAGCACGGGGAAGTAGGTTTCGTAGGACTTCTCTGCCAGCCCGCGTTCCACCGCTCTTTCGGCTTGAGGCTTAGTGGCCAGTGCATACCAATTCATCGCGGATCCTTTTC
>JBBQQS010000484.1:0-4104 GCA_038215525.1 Bryobacterales bacterium | reverse complement strand
GTACGCCCACGGCACGGTCATTTTTGTTGCCAGGGGTAATCCGGGGCACCCCCCCCCCCGGCATCCTGGTTATTCTCCTCACGATAACGTAACACGACATTTAGCGGAACGAAAATGCGGTGGAGCTCGACCCCACCGCATATTTGTGCCGATCTTGACCTCTTCAGTCGTTCATTGTAACCGACGCAGCACTCATATTCCAGCCGACTTTCTTTGGCCGCTTTCGGCTCCATGATCGCGCTTAGTAGATCGAAGCCCCATTGGGGGGGCTTTCCTCCGGATCCGGTTGGGTGTAAACTCCTCTCGGGCCGATGGTCCATTGTTGGGAGGACTTCCATGCGCTTCATGATGCTGGCCTTGCTGGGCACTTTGGCCTTCGCCCAGACGGCGAAGGTGGACTTCGAGAAGGACGTCCAACCGATCCTCGCCCAGAAGTGTTACTCCTGCCATGGAGACCAGGTGCAACAGTCCGGCTTACGGCTGGATAAGCGTCAGAACGCGATGCGCGGCGGCGACTATGGTCCGGTGATCCTGCCTGGCAAGAGCTCTGAAAGCAAGCTGATCCGCCGGCTGGTGAATGGCGACGGTGGCTTGCAGATGCCGCCCACGGGCGCGCTGGCCGACGACGAGATTGCGACCCTGCGCGCCTGGATCGACCAGGGCGCCGACTTCCGGATGGAAGTGCAAGTGGAAGCGCCGCCGAAGCCGATTGACCCCAAAGTGCAAGCTCTGATCGCCGCCGCCCGGTCCGGCGATCTGGCCCAATTGGAGAAGATGATCGCCGCCCAGCCGGACTTGGTGAAGGCGACGGACGCTGCCGGATCGACGGCGCTACACCACGCGGCGGCCTTCGGCACACCGGCGGTGATGAAGCTGCTGCTGGCTAAAGGCGCGGACGTCAACGCGGCCAACAGCCGCAGATCGACGCCCTTGTTCTGGGCCTTGGCCGACGAAGCCAAAGTGAAGCTGCTGCTCGCCCAAGGCGCCACGGTATCGGCGCGGCTGTCGGACGGTCGGTCACTCACCTATCAGGCGGCTTCGATGTCGAACGCACTGCCAGTTTTGCACTTGCTGCTTGATCAGGGCGCGAGCGTAGATGCCAAGACGCTCAACGGCACCACGCCCTTGATGATGGCGGCGCGGCGGGCAGACTTGGCCGCGATGAACCTCTTGCTGGACCGCAAAGCCGACGTGAACGCCCGCAACGCCGCCGGTTCCACAGCCTTGATGGGTGCCGCGGCGACGGGTCGCGCGGAGGCCGTGAAGCTCCTGTTGGCCAAAGGCGCGAACGCCACGCTGCGCACCAAGAAGAACGAAACCGCCTTGGCGGACGCGGCCACAACGGGCGACGAAGCCACCGTGCGGCTATTGCTCGACGCGGGCGCCGAGGTGAACGTCGCGGACGCGCGCGGCTACACGCCACTGCTGTATGCCGCCGGTTCAGACACGATGCCGGCCGGCGTCGTGAAATTGCTGTTGGCTCAGGGCGCAGACCTGAATGCAAAAGGCGACGACGAAACGGCCCCGATGCTGGCCGCCAAGCGGGGGGACTCGGAGGTCGCCCGCTTGTTAGGCGTGCCGGACTTACAGCGGCGTCGTCTGGGCGTGGTGGCCGCGCCGGAGGGTAAGAAGCAGTTGCGCTCCATCGGGGCCGCCGTGCCGCCGGCTTTGGCCTTGCTCGAAAAGCAGAGCCATAACTTTATCCGCATCGCCGGCTGCAACGCCTGCCACGCGCAGGACCTGCCTTCGGCGGCCGCCGCCCTGGCTCGGGAACGCGGTTTACCGGTGCCCAAGAGCATTCCGCAATTGCCGCTTACGATGCAGGGCAGCAGCCCCGAACGGGTGGTCGACCTGAACGTCGTCGGCGTCGTGAGCCTGGGGTGGGAGCTCTTCGACTCCGGCATGAACCGCATCCCCCGCGACGAGTACACCGACGCCGTCGTGCGCTTCGTGCAGATCATGCAGTCGTCCGAAGGCAGCTGGCAAGCCAACGAAAGTCGGCGCCCGCCGATGAACTCGGGCGTGTTCATGTCGACGGCCTTGTCGATCTATACGCTCAAGCAGTACGGACGTCCGCAGGACGCGGCGCTGCATGCCAAGATCATAGCCAAGGCTGCGAGTTGGCTTGAGTCCAACCGGGCGGCGAACACGCAGGACCAGTCCTTCCGTCTATTGGGCCTGGGTTGGGCCAATGCCAGTGCGGCCGCGATCGTTGCCGCGGCCAAGGATCTAACGGCCGCGCAACGGGCCGACGGCGGCTGGAACCAACTCGCCACCATGGGTTCCGACGCCTATGCGACGGGCGAAGCGCTCTATGCCTTGAACCTCGCCGGCAACGTGGCCACGGCAAGCCCGGTGTATCAGCGCGGGGTGAAGTACCTGCTGAAGACCCAGGCTCCGGACGGCAGTTGGCACGTCGCTTCGCGCTCCATCTGGCTGCAGCCCTACTTCGAAAGCGGCTTCCCGTATGGGCACAACCAATGGATTTCGGCGGCGGGAACCAGTTGGGCGACGATGGCTTTGTCGTTGGCCATGGAGCCGCAGCGGCTCAGCCGGAAGTAACCCTATTCAGCCTTGGGCTCAGACTTCGGCTTCACTCGCAGCAGGGGCAAAGGCGGGGGAGTGTGGCCCATGCGCATCGCGGTACTCTGAACGAACTCGCGCAGGTAGGGCCAACAGTTGTAAATCACGTTGCCGTTCGAAAACGCGGCAATCTGCTCTGGTTCGGGAGTGAAACCCTCTTCCAATTGGTACGAAATCCAGAAGACGCAATCCACCAGAAACACCACCGCTGGGGTTTCCGATCCATCCAAACTCTTGAATTCGAAGTTGACTTCGACCTCTAGATTGCCGCCTTCCACGGTTGATCTAGTCTCTACCGTCCGGACACTCATGGTGAATGGCTCCACTAAGGAGCGGTCTCGTGTGCCAGCGACCGAGCATTTGGTTAACACGATCTCCGACAAGGTGGCACGGTTCGAAATCGCGAGTGCCAGCTGAATGTCTCGTTTGGTGGGCGTTAACGTCGTCATCGGGTCAAGAGGCGTAGGCCGTGTCGACTCGCAAGTGTTCGGCGGGACTGGCCAGGTTAGCTGTTGTCTGCCAGACCTCAGTTTTCTTGGGGTAGTAAACGACTTCGGGAACCAAGGAGTCAGCCTCAAGGAGGCTGGCGATCGCCAAGGACTGCATCATTTCGCTTACCAGCCAATAGTTCGCCTTGGCATCGTCGACAGAGGTCCGGATCCGGATGAGGTTGTCCAGGGCCTTGTCCTGAATCTGCCCCCACTCCCACCGCTTTACACTGGCAACTCCGACACCCAAATGCGCAGCGAATTGTTCCTGGTTCATGCCCAGTGACTTGCGCCGCAAGCGAATCTCGTCACTGGTCAGTAGATTGTTCTGGGCCCGGTAAACATCGGCTGCGCGCCGCATGTATTCGGCCACCTCCTCGCCACGAACCGTGTGGTATCCGCACGCCGCGCACACCAGGCCGCTCATAGAGAAAACTACCTGCTGACCCTTCACTTCCGTAGAAAAATCAACGACTTGCTCATGCAACTCGCCATCACAGTTGAGGCACGTCATTTTCTCATTACCAACTCTCTCTCCACGTGTTCATGGAGCGAACAAAGGAAAAGCTCTTCCTTCCCTTTCGGACCGCGAAGGCAAAACTTTAGGTACATCATCTTGCAAAAATCCCGCGATTGCCACCGGAACTCAAGCAGCTCTTTCCCCACGATCGACGGCGCACGGGCCGACTTTGGAGGGTGGTTCCCGACGTAGTCCTCTGGACGAACCTCATGGAACGCCTGCTTCACAGCCTCTTTTTGTTCTAGTGGGGTGTAGAGGTCTATGCTCTGAAAGTTAGAGGCGAGTTTGATGGCCTCTGCGACCAGATAGCCGTTGGAGTTTAGCAACTCCCTGGCTCGTTTGAGTTTTCCACTTAACTCTTTGTGGGAATGCCGTCGATCTTGCACAGTAAAACGACATCACAACCGCAATAGTATCATTTGATACTAGAAGCGTCAATGGAGAATAGGACTGGAAACGAGGGTAACACGAGTACCAGCTAAACACGGGAGGGTCTGGCACTTACCTGTGTGC
>JBBQQS010000483.1:0-4118 GCA_038215525.1 Bryobacterales bacterium | reverse complement strand
ATGACGTTCGCCAGGCCATGCGAAAAGGGCAAAAGATCCACATTGGGCCGCGAACGATTTTGACGCCCTCGGCGCGCGATTTAGGCGCGCAGTATGACATCCTGGTGATGACTGACCGGGCGCCCGCGGGTCCCCTGAAATCGAATACCGAATGAAATCCGATCTAGAAACTCTGAAGCTCGAAATTGAAGACTATTTGCCGAAGCATGACTTCGTGGCCTTCCACGGGGCGACGCGCATTCTGGACGATGATCTCGAAGTAGTGCGTTGGGACGTGGAGAATCAGCCGGAATTCCACGCCTTTCTACATGTGGCGAAGCAAGTGGGCGTGAAGCTGATTGTATTTGCCTTTCGCCGTTTCCGCGAGGAGATGGTGGAGGAGACGATGGATCAGTTGGAGGAGAGCGCCATTCCGCGCGACGAGCGGCGCGAGTATGAGACGCGCCTCAAAGAGCTCCGGATCTATGCGGGCTTTACTTGCTCCATCGAGCTGTCGTTCGACCATCAGGGCCGGACCTATCTTTTCGAACTCCACACTGAGTGGTTCGACGAGGCCATGGACCTGATGGACGACATCATGGCGGCGGGGACGGAGCCCGGGCTCGAGAATGGGCCGGATTTTGGCGGCTTTTACTCAAGGAATTAGGAATTGAGCGGCTTTGCGGTTGCTTCCCGGCCGGCGCTGTGGCTTTGGAACGAACCCGATGCGGGGCAGGTTTCGTTGCTGCAACGAGAGTTGGGGATTTCGGCGGCGGTGGCGCAGGTGCTGGTACGGCGAGGTTATGGCGACCCAGGGGCCGCCGGGGCATTCCTCAATCCCTCGCTCGATCAGATGCACGACGGGCGGCACTTGCTGGGGCTCGATCGCGCGGTGGCGCGCCTATCGAAGGCGATTGCCTCGGGCGAGAAGATACTCCTCTACGGCGATTACGACGTCGACGGGACGATGTCGATCGTCCTGCTCACCAAGGCCATTGAACTAGCCGGCGGGAAGAGTGAATTCCATGTGCCGCATCGCCTGCGCGAAGGCTACGGCATGCGGGCCGAGGTGATTACGGAAGCGGCGGCTCGGGGCGTGTCGCTGATCGTGAGCGTCGATACCGGCATCCGCGCCGGGGCCGTGGTGGAGCATGCGCGGACCCTGGGCATCGACTGCATTGTCACCGATCACCACTTGCCCGAGGCGGCGGTGCCCGATGCCGTCGCCGTCGTGAATCCGAATCAGCCGGGCTGCCCTTACCCCAATAAGGACCTCTGCGGGGCCGGCGTCGCCTTCAAGCTGGCCGAAGGACTGCTGCGCGCCTCAAGCCTGACGGTAGAGCGGCAGCGCAAGATCCTCGACTCGCTGATGAAGCTGGCCGCGATGGCGACGGTGGCCGATGTGGTGCCGTTGCGCGGCGAAAACCGCGTCCTGGTGCACTTCGGGCTGATGGGCCTCGAGCGGACGCCGAATGCGGGCTTGCGGGCCCTGCTCGATGTGGCGGGTATCCCCGAAGGCAAGGCACCGTCAGCGCGGCAGGTGGGGTTTCAGATTGGTCCGCGGATCAATGCCGCCGGCCGGATGGCCGATGCGCGGGAGGTAGTGGAGTTGCTGCTGGGGGCCACGCCGGAGCGCGCGGCTTCCGTCGCCGGCCAATTGGACGAGCTCAATCGCGAGCGGCAGGAGACGGAGCAGGGGATGGTGGCCGCGATCCTGGAGCAGTGCACCCAGACGCCGGTGACGGACGCGCAGGCGGCGCTGGTGTTTTCGGGCGTGGGTTGGCACAAGGGCGTGGTGGGGATTGTGGCGAGCCGCATGGTGGATAAATTCTACCGGCCGGTGTTCGTGCTCGGCGAAGATCCGGAGACGGGGCTCGCGACGGGCTCAGGCCGCAGCGTGGCGTTATTCCATCTACTAGACGCTTTGGAGAGCATGCCAGAGTTGTTTACCAAATTCGGCGGGCATAAACAGGCGGCCGGGCTAACTTTGGAGCGGGGGCGTTTGCCTGAGTTTCGCGAGCGCTTGGAGCGGTATGCGGCTAGCGTGTTGCGGCCAGAGGACTTTCGTCCGCAGTTGGAGTTGGATGGTTTAGTGGAAGTGGCCGAGGTGGGTGCCGGCTTGTTACGGAACATTGGGGCGCTGGCGCCGTTTGGGAACGAGAACGATCCGCCACTGTGGGGCATCCTGGGGGCGACCGTGGTGGGCATGCCGCGCTTGGTGAAGGAGCAGCACGTCTTCTTCGAGGTGGAGCAAGGCGGGCGGCGGCTGAAGGTGAAGGCTTGGCGGAAGGCCGACCGGCTGGCGAGCTTTGCTGGGCGGGTGGATTTGGCGGTGACGCTTGAGGAAGATCGTTACGATGGGTGGTCGGCGGTGTTACGCGACGTGCGCCCGGCCGCTGAGTTGGGTCGCTGAGTTGGGTCGCTGAGTTGGGTCGCTGAGTTGTAACTTCTCACCGGTATAGCGGCGCTTTTTCTTACTGCGCTTTACCGGTGTAACATCGGCGTAAGTGAAGTGTTTTCACGCTCGCGGCGGCGAGTTTCTCAGGTGGGCGGCAACGGCGATTAACAATACCCCCAATTACTATACCCGCATCAGTTCTCTTGCTTGGTGGCGGAAGGTGACTTAGGCTCAGATCACCGACCGCAACTTACTAAATGGAGAAAGAAACAAATGAAACATGCGATGTGGTGTAGTCTGCTACTGGCGAGCGCCTCGGCGAGCCAAGCGGGCATTATCTCTCTGAGCAGCCTGAATAACGGAGCGCCGGTGAACGTCGCTTCGCTCACTGGTTTGGTGACGACGGCGGATCTGATGGCCGGCATGACCATCAGTGCCACTTTCTCGAATGGGCAGACGCAGAATTGCACGTGGGGCGCGACGGGACCGGGCAGCGGCGGCTGCACGGGAGGCGCGGTCGCCGATGGGAGCTTTAGTTTGAGCGCCAGCGGAGATACTTATACCAATCCCTTCTTGCTGACTAACTTATCGACGCAGGCGCTGTTACTATCGTTGACGCTGAATGCCTTGCCGGGTAACGCGGTATTCGATGTGGTGGCGACGCCGGGACTTACTCCGGGGTCGGACCTGGGCCAGGCGGTGAGTGGGTTTACGACGCCAGCGTCGGCGCCGAATGGTTTGGGCGTCTACTCGAATCTCGTGAGTGTGGGCGGCAATCCGGCGCAGGGCGATCTCTATACGCAACTGGTAATCAGCTTCGGCTCGATCGGGCTGGCGGCGGGCGAGACGGGAACCTTTGTGGCCGACACGGATTCGATCGGCACGACGCCTTCGGGCGTGCCGGAGCCGGTGACCTATATGTTGTGCGGCGTGTCGCTGGTGGCGATGGGATTGGTGCGTCGCTGGGGCGCCGGGAATGACGAAGCAGGCGGTGACGCTTAGCGAAAACTGAGTCCGAAGACCGAATCCTCTGTTACGACAGAACCAAACAAACTAAAAAGGACCATCCCAGGAGGGATGGTCCTTCTTTTTGTGCGAATGGGGAAAGCGGATTAGGCTGCGGCGGGGATCGCCTTCACGCGGGCCGTGATGCGGCTCTTGTAGCGGGAAGCCGTGTTCTTTTTGATAACGCCTTGCTTAGCGGCCTTGTCAATGGCGGAATAAGTTTCCGGCAGGGCGGCAATGGCGGCAGCGGAGTCCTTCGACTCGAGAATGCGGCGCATAGCCCGAATGCGGTTGCGCAGCTTGGTGGTGCGCATCTGGTTGACCGCGGTGCGGTGTTCGGTGGTGCGGATGCGCTTGATCGACGATACAGTATTAGCCATCTAAATAGGTTCCACTCCGTAGGATAGCCAAAGAGGTGGGGCTACGTCAAATCAGGAGCGCCGGGAAGAGGGGAGTGAGCGGCAGATGTTGATCAAAAGAAAGCGGTTTGCTGAAAATTAATGGAGTCTGCTAGTGGACGCTAACCTCTTCCGGCCCAGCACTGCTATAATCGAGCAACCTGCTATGCTGGCTCCCGCTGCTCTAGTACACCAACCGGAAAGTGCCCCCAAAAAGTTGATCTTGCTGAGTCCGCGCGGCTTTTGCGCCGGCGTGGTGCGGGCGATTGACGTGGTGAAGATCGCCCTGGGGCTATATGGGGCGCCGATTTACGTGCGCAAAGAGATTGTGCATAACC
>JBBQQS010000482.1:0-4121 GCA_038215525.1 Bryobacterales bacterium | reverse complement strand
ATATCGGTCAGCTTCTTATAGCGTCCGGCGTGTAAGTAAGTAAGCCGTTGTTGGTCGAGGCCCATTAACTCGAGAATCGTCGCGTGGACGTCGCGCAGGGGGATTGGCTCGCCGGCGGCGCGCACCGAGAAGTCATCGGTTTCGCCGTAAGTACTACCGGCTTTTACGTTACCGCCGGCCATCCAAATGGCGAGTCCGTATTGGTTATGGTCGCGGCCTGGTTTATCGGTGACTAAGTTGTTATCGAACGGTGTCCGTCCCATCTCAGAAGCCCAAACGACCAGCGTTTCGTCGAGTAAGCCGCGGCTCTTCAAGTCTTTGATGAGTCCGGCGACGGGCTGGTCCACTTCCTGGCAATGCTTGGGCACGCGGCCGGCTACGTCGCCGTGGTCGTCCCAACGGTCGCCACCCGCGCCGTGCATCACCATCACGAAGCGCACACCGCGCTCTACCATACGCCGAGCAAGCAGGCACTGGCGTCCGAAGGGCTCGGCGATAGCGTTATCGAGGCCGTACAACTTACGCGTCGCTTCTGTTTCCTGCTGTAAGTCAACTAACTCGGGCGCTTTCGATTGCATGCGGAAGGCCAGCTCGTAAGCGGCGATGCGGGCGTCGAGTTCGCCAGTTTGGGTTCGCGCGGCGGAGTGGAGTTGATTGAACCACTGGAGTAAGTCGAGTTCGTTGCGCTGGTCGGCGGCAGTCAGGTTGGGGCGCCGATGTAAGTCGACGATCGGCGTATCGCCATTGCGGAAGAGCGTGCCCTGATAGGCGGCGGGCAGGAAGCCATTGCCCCACACGCTGGCGCCGCCGATGGTGGCGCCGCGGCGGTCGCCGAGCACGACGAAGCCCGGCAGGTCCTGGTTCTCGCTACCGAGCCCGTAAGTGACCCAGGCGCCGATGGAGGCGCTGCCAGGAAATTGATTGCCAGTGAGTGAATGGTAGTCGGCGGGCCCGTGTTTGTTGTTATCCACTTTTTCAACGTGGATATAGGCGAGGTCGTCGGCGACGGTGCCCAGGTGTGGCAGTAACTCGGTCAACGGACGGCCGCTTTGGCCACGGCGCGCGAAACTGCCGATGGGTGGAATCACCCGATTCGGCGCGGCCGAAAAAGTGGCGATTTCGCCGGTGGTTCCGGCGGCGGTCGGCATCCGCTGGCCGGCGTACTTGCGCAGGGCCGGCTTGTCTTCAAATAGATCCATCTGCGAGACGCCGCCCTCCATGAAGAGGAAGATGCAGCGCTTAGCCCGCGCCGGTACATGCGCCGCCTTCAGGGCCAACGGCGCGCCATTGGGCGAACTAGCGGCGGCGAGGTCGGCCAAGGCAAGCGAGCCCAAGCCGAGATAGTTGGTCCAGAGCCAGTCACGACGCGTAATCATCTTGCCCTCGAGTTTATCGCGGATACCCCTTGCATGCAGGCTAACCAAAACTCGTGACACACTGAATGCTTGCTCGCACGTTGGCTTCCCGCCCTCACTATGATGCTGGTCTCGACGATCAGCTATATCGACCGCAATACGCTGGCCGTCTTGATCCCCACCATCATGCGCGACACCGGCCTCAGTGTGGAGCAATACGCCTGGGTGGTTTCCGGCTTCTCCATCGCCTACATGGTCGGCAATCCTTTGTGGGGGCGGCTGTTGGACCGCTGGGGCGTCCGCCTGGGCATGCTGGCCGCCGTCAGCCTCTGGACCCTCGCTTCCACCGCGCATGCCTGGGCGTTCGGCTTCGTCAGCCTCATGCTGCTTCGGATTGTATTGGGCTTTGGCGAAGGTGCCACGTTTCCCGGCGCACTGCGCACGGTGGTGCAGACCTTACCGGAATCGAGCCGCGCGCGCGGCACGGCACTTTCTTACAGTGGCGGCGCCTTGGGCGCCGTGATTACGCCCTGGGTGGTGACGCCGATTTTTCGCGCTTACGGCTGGCAGGCGGCGTTTCTTTTTACCGGTGCGGTGGGCGCGGCGTGGCTGGGTTGGTGGCTGTGGCTGAGCCGGGTTCCGGCGCTTCGGGCGGCGCCCGTGGTCCAATCCACCGCCAATGTCTCCTGGCGCGATCCGCGTATCTGGGCCTTTATTGTGGTGTATTCGCTGGGCGCGGCTCCCTTGGGCTTCGTGCTTTACACTTCTTCGATCTATCTGAGCCGAGTCTTTCACGTAGTGCAGGGCGATTTGGGCTACTATTTGTGGATTCCGCCCTTAGGCTGGGAGCTTGGGTACTTCTTCTGGGGCTGGTTTTTAGACCGGCGCGTCGCCACCCGCCGAACTTACTCGCAAATCTTTACCTTCGGATTACTCTTTAGTTTACCCTTCGCCTTGGTACCTCGAATTACTTCCCTACCGCTTTTGCTATTCGCCCTTTTCTTTGCCATGTTTACCACGGGCGCGTTTATCGTTCCCGCGATCGGTTACGCGACCTTGATTTTCTCCACTCGCCAGACCGGGCTGATCGCCGGCTTGGGTGCGGGGAGTTTCTCGGCCGTCACGGCGATCGTCATGCCCATTTGCGGGCGCCTGTTCGATCGCCAACAATATAGTGAGGCTTTCCTCCTAGTGACCGTTTTGCCCGTGACCGGGTATGGCTTGTGGCGCTGGCTCGACCGCGACTAATCGCGCCGCATTCGGCGGCCGGCGCGGATCGCTCCCCAGTAAATTAGGGGCCGGGGCACGAAGCGCAACAGACAGACCAGCCAGCGATAGCGGAATCCGGGGATGACAAAGATGCCGCGGTGGTTGAGACCTTTTAGGCTCTCTGCCACGACAAAGTCCGCACTCATCCACCAACTCTTGGGGACGACTGAGCGGTCCATCTGCAGCACATCGTGAAACTCGGAGTAAGTGAAGCCCGGACAAAGCGCCTGCACCTTCACCCGCGATCCGGAGCTACGCAATTCCAAATATAAGCCTTCGGTAAATACATTGAGCCAATGCTTCGTAGCCGAGTAACTGGTGCCGCCGGCGCTGAGTGTAAATCCCGCTACGGAAGCTACGTTGATGATGGCGCCAGAGTCTTTTTCCACCATGCGCTGAAGAGCCGCATGGGTTAGTTGCACAATGGCGAGCACGTGCACGCGGTGCATGGTAACCTGGCCGGCTAAGTCGGCATGAAAGTATTTTCCCTTCGTTCCGAAACCGGCGTTGTTGATGAGGTAGTCCACCCGAGGCAAGTTACTGATCCGGGCGGCGACTCGGGCGACATCCGCGTCGGCGGCCAGGTCGGCGGGGAGTACTTCGCAGTGCGTCCCATGCGCTGTGAGTAACTCGGTGGCGAGTGCCTGCAGGCGATCTTCACGGCGCGCCACTAAGACGAGGTCGCAGCCCCGGGCCGCCAGGTGGCGGGCGAAGGTGGCGCCAATTCCCGCCGATGCTCCGGTGATGATCGCTACGGGCTGGTCCGACACTTACGGAGTCACCTTCACGGTCACGCTATCCGATTCGCTTCGGCCGGCAGCGCCACGGATGGTGAGCCGATAGGTGGTGGTTTTGCGCGGCTGATGAACCAGGCAATCTCCCGTGGCTAGTCTTCCTTTTTGAAAACGCCCCGGGCCGCCCGCGACGCTGAGCGCGCCTTGAGCTTTGAAGCAGAGGCTCACCAGGTCACCGGCCTTCACTTGTTGGGCGTTGACCGAGATATCCAGAAACTTCAGCCGCACGATGCCGGTGGTGACGGCGGCGGTCTGCGTGACGGTGCGGCCGTCCTTGCCCTTGGCGGTCAGGGTGAAGGTAGCGTAGCCCGCCGGTGTTTTTTCGATACAGCGGCCTATGGCGGGCGAGAGCGATTCGCCTCCAGGGTCCAGGGTGACGCTTGCTACCGACTCGACGCCATAGCAAAGCAGCGTAGACTCGCCCTTCGGCACCGTGGCGGGCGAAGCGTAGAAATGCGTGATCTTCGGCGGGAAGATTGGCGGTGTCGCCGGTGGTGGTGCCGCGCAACTGGTAAGGATCAAGAGCGAAAGGGTGGTCGGAGTTCGCACCCTCTTAGGATACGGTGTTCAACTGCCGCGGGCGGTGGCGAATTTGGTTTGGGCGGTGGTAGCGAGCGGGGCCATTTTAGTGGGGATAGGGATGTGTTTGCCTACGAGGCTGGCGTAGTCTTTGTGGCGGCTGGGCTGGCGGTTGGAGTCGAGC
>JBBQQS010000481.1:0-4127 GCA_038215525.1 Bryobacterales bacterium | reverse complement strand
ATACGACACCCGTCATGGCCGCCACGCCCTTCAGGCCCCAAGCCTGGTGCAATGCCGCCTGGATGACTTCCGTGCCCCACTCAAAGGCATACCATTCTCTGCCCGGCAGAGAGTAGGAGAAGACATTGGTGGTTGGCACCTGGCCGGTCTGCAAAATCAGATCGCCGATGCGGATGTGCAAGCCGCTATCGCCATCCAGAAAAAGCTTCTGCCAGCCCTTGTCGTTGCTCAGAAATGACAGGAAAATCACCAACACGAGCAGGCCATCGGCCACGGTGGGCTTCAGCAAGCGCGCCCAGAGCCCGCTTCTCGCCGGCGCAGCCACGGGCGCCACAGGGATGGGCTGGGTGGGAGTCGGCGCGATCGTCATAGCCGTCCATCGGATGAACGGAGGCCAGACTTTACTGCTTGATCAGCGTCCCGTCCCGCTTGCGGACCTCGCCCCAGCCGCCGTTGAGCGCCTTGCGCTCGCCCTGTTCTCCGTAGCCGAATGGGTATTTCTTGGCCGCCGTTTCGTTCACTTCGATGCCCCAGCCGGGGGCCTCATTGGCGTAGGCGTACCCGTCCTTTAATGTCGGGACGCCGGAGAAGACTTCGAGGGTGCGCTCGCCGAAACCGCTCCATTCCTGGACGCCGAAGTTGTAGCAGGCGAGGTCGAGGGCAATGTTGGCGGCGTGGCCCATGGGGCTCACGTCACCCGGACCATGCCACGCCGTGCGGACATTGTACGATTCGCACATCGCCGCCATCTTGCGGCACGGCGTTAGGCCGCCCATCTGGCTCACGTGGACGCGGATGTAGTCGATCAGGCGGTCATGCACCAGCGGCAGCCATTCCTGCGGCGAGTTAAAGAGTTCGCCCATGGCAATCGGCGTGGAGCAGGCGGCGCGGATGTGCTTGTAATAAGCATTGTCCTCAGGCGAAAGCGGATCTTCGAGGAAAAAGAGGCGGAATTGTTCGAGGTCCTTGGCCAGTTGGATGGCTTGCGTGGGAGTAATGCGCTCGTGGCTATCGTGCAGTAACTCCACTTCGTCGCCTAACTGCTTGCGCGCGGCTTCGAAGACCTTGGGAGCGCGGCGGCAATAGTCGGCGGGGTTAAATACGGGGGCTTTGTGCAGCGTAGCCTTGGGCAAAGCTTGATTCGCGCTGCCGCGTGCCGAACCGTAAGCCGCCTGGCCGGGAATGCCGAATTGAATGCGGACATGGCGGAAACCCTGGTCCATGTATTTCTTGGCGCTATCGATGATCTCGGAGAATTCCGTGCCGCCCGCGTGGCCGTAGCAATCGGCGGCTTCGCGACACTTGCCGCCCAGTAATTGGTAAACCGGCATGCCGGCTTGGCGGCCTTTGATATCCCACAGGGCTTGGTCAACGCCGGAGATGGCGTTATTCAGGACGCCCGAGTTGCGCCAGTAGGAGGAGTTGTAGCACATCTGCCAAGTGTCGTCGATACGGTCAGCCGGCTTGCCGACTAACAAGGGCTTCAGGTATTTCTCGACCGCCATCACCACTAAGTCGGCCCGCTGGGTGTAAGTACCGCAGCCCCAGCCGTAAAGGCCGTCCTGGTCGGTGATCACTTTCACGGCCACCAGCCGCAGGCCCTGCGGAGCGGTGGCGATCACCTGAATGTCTTGGATCTTGGGCGAGGGAGTGGCACGTGTGGCCCTGGCCACCTGCGCTTCCACGGCGGCGGGAATGGCTGGCACCGTGGCCAACAATTTCATCAAGGATCGGCGATTCATGGGCGATTTCTCCTTACTTCTTGGGGCTGCTATCGAGCATCCGTTTCAAATGATCAATCTCGGATTGTATCTTACGCCCACGGGAGGTGAGCAACAGGGCGTACAGGCAAAGTATGGTCCACGCCGCGGCTAGGCCATAGAACATGTATTCGAAATTACGTTGATCCATGTGAGTGTATCCTATGCGATGGCATGCGCGCGACGGCGAAGCGACTCGACCGCACGTTGGCTATCTTCTAGATTCATGCGAACGGCGACCAACACCACGGCCAGCAGCAGAAAGGCGCCCAAATTATGGAAGAGCATGGCTTGCATGGCCGGGTCAATCGTGTTCTTGCCGGTGCGGATGGTAAGCACCGGGCCCGGATGCTGAGTGCGGTACCATTCGTTGGCCTTGTAAGTGAAGTAAACGGCGAAGAAGGCGAAGATCGAAAGCACGGCCGAGTTCTTCGCGCGCTCCGATGGATCCTTGATGCCTTCGCGCAGCATCAGGTAGCCCAAGTAGATGAGCCAAGTGATCAGCGCCGAAGTCAGCCGCGCGTCCCACGTCCACCAGATGCCCCATTGCTGCCGGCCCCAGATCATGCCGGTGACGAGGTTAATCGCCGCCAGCGCCAAACCCACTTCGGTGGCCGAGACCGCGAAGACGTCGTACTTCCAGTTCTTGGTTTTGAGATACAAGCCACTCGCGATGGCCGCGCCCAGAAAGCAAGCTACCGCCGTGAAGTAAGGCGGCAGGTGGAAGAAGAAAATGCGGTAAACAGCACCTTGCATCGCTTCGTCTGGCAGTTGTAGCAGGATGACGTAGAGGTTACGCACGAAGTAGAGTGCGGCAAAGATGCCGGCTCCGTAAATGAGTTTGTCACGCATAAGTTATCCCACCAAGACCGTTTCTACCAGCACCGCGGCTAGTGAAGTGAAGATGATATCAAAGGCAATTAAGACGCGAAGCCAGACGATGTGTTCGGAATCGATCGCTTGGCCCGCGACAAGCAGCGTCGTGAGTTGCATGGCGGACATCAGGGCCGGAATCAGCATCGGATAAATCAGCATCGGCAGCATCAGTTCGCGTAGCTGCATGTTGACGGTGAGCGCGCCGAACATGGTGCCCAAGGTAGCCATGGCCCAAGTAGCGAGGGCGCTGACGGCCACGAGGACGGGCAGTTGCGCGGTCCACGTGAGGTTATAGAGGATGCCGAAGACTGGGAAGCAGATTGCCTCAATGATGGCGATCAGGGCGAAGTTGGCGATGGCTTTGCCGAAGAAAAGGGCCGACCCCGGAATGGGCGAAGCGATCAGAGCATCCAGGCAGTCGTTCGGCAATTCGCGGGCAAAACCGCGGTTCAGGATTAGCACTCCGGAGAAAGCAAAGACCATCCAGAGCAGGCCGCCGGACATCTGCTCGAGCATTTCAGAGTCAGGGTCGACGACGAAGCTGAAGAGCAGCAGGATGACGACGGCGAAAGAGAGCGAGGCGTTGAGCGCTTCCTTGGTGCGGAGTTCACTGCGGAGGTCTTTACCGGCGATGGCGAAGACTTGGTTGAAGTAAGTCATGCGGCCTCGCCGTAGTGCTGGTAGACCCAACCGGGATTAGCGAGCATCTCTGCGGTCCGGACGCCCGAGAAGGCGAGCTTTCCGCGATTGAGCAGCAGCACATGGGTGGCGAGTTCGAGGGCTTCCTTGAGTTGGTGGGTAGAAAGGACGACCGTGGCGCCTTGGTGCAGGGCGTCCTTGAGTAGGCCTTGCAGCAGGGCAATGGCGCGGTCGTCGAGCGAGGTGAAGGGCTCGTCGAGGATCAGGAAATTGGGGCTATGGATAAAAGCGCGGGCGATGGCGAGGCGTTGACGCATGCCGCGGGAGAACTCGCGGGCTTTGCCACGACGGACCCGGGCGAGGTCAGTCCGTTCGAGCCAATGGTCGACGGCTTTGGCCGGATTTGGCACCGCGTAGAGGCGGGCGAAAGTGAGTAAGTTCTCTTCGGCCGATAGGTCATCGTAAATGCCGATGCCGTGGCCGATGATGCCGATGCGGGAGCGGACCGAAGCTTGGCGCGGGTTGCCATCCAAAATGCGGACCTCGCCTTCAGACGCCTGCGACAGCCCGGCCAGGATGCGCAGCAAGGTAGTTTTGCCCGCGCCGTTACGGCCTAACAAGGCCACACAACTACCGGCGGCAAACTCAAACCCGACCTTCTGAAGCGCGGCAAAGTCGCCGTAGTACTTCCAGAGGTCGTGCGCTTGGAGCGCAGTCATTTGGTTGCCTTGCGCGCGGGCTCAAGCCGGTAGAGCAGGTAGAAGGCAAGGCCAAAGATGGTGGACACGAGGCCGACCACCCAATAAATGCGGTCGTAGAGCTTAGGGAAGATAGTGTCGATGGGCGGGCCTT
>JBBQQS010000480.1:0-4135 GCA_038215525.1 Bryobacterales bacterium | reverse complement strand
GAGGCGTCTGGCCGCACCGACGTGGTTTCTTTCGTCTCGGAAGTACTTACCATGCCGGTGAAGATTACCGGCGAACCGCTCGCTAACTTAGTCGCCTCCACCACGGGCACCGATGCCGATTGGGTGGTGAAGTTGATCGATGTCTACCCGGACGAAGTGGCCGCCCAGCCGGCCATGGGTGGCTACCAACTGATGGTGGCGGCGGATATCTTTCGTGGCCGTTACCGCGAGAGCCTGGAGTTTTCGAAAGCCATCGAGCCCGGTAAGCCACTTGCCTATCGCTTCGCTCTGCCTACCGCGAACCACGTCTTTTTGCCCGGCCACCGGCTGATGGTGCAAGTGTAATCCAGCTGGTTCCCCCTCTACGACCGGAACCCGCAGCGATTTGTCGCCAATATTTTTCTGGCTCAGCCGGGGGACTACCAAAAAGCCACCCAGCGGATCCATCATGCCCCCGGGGCGGCCAGTTTCGTCGAGTTACCTACTGGGCCTTCCGAATTTGCTCCACGATGATTTTCGTAAATTCCGTGACAAACGGCCGGCCCTGCCCGAGTAAGTTCTCTTTCGTTTGAAAGTCGAGAGGAATATTCGGAATTACTCCGACGTTTTCTAGATAACGCGTGGCGGGCAACTCGGACGAAGAGATGGGATTCTTCCGCAAGACCATGGAAAACGAGTTACAGAACTGTATTTCCGAGAAGGGCATCGCGTCCAGGGAGCAGCCAATCGTGGCCCCCGTGCCAGCCGTCCGATAGCCGACCAGCGGACCGCGCTCGTTGTCCTGGATCATGGAGGCGAAGACTTCGCCGTGGGATACCGAGTAATCGTCCACCAGCGTGATTAGCGGCTTGTCCTAGCCCACCAGCACGCTGTTCACGCGGAGCGGCGGGTTATCTTCAATCAGCGGACCGCGGGCGAACGCATTATCGCTGGCGGGAATGACGGTGGCGATCGGTTCCGTCAGAGACCGCGGACCATTAACCAAAGATGCCTGTAGCTGATCATAGACAATTTTCCAGCGCTCGGTCACCCAACCTGGTGCGCCCACTATCCGCAAGGCATCGAGTAGTGGTCCATAAGAATTCACATCACGCACACTCGCCAGAAATTGCCGTGGCGGGAGGTAGAAAATGTTGGTTGTGAGCAGGGACATGAGTTCGGCGCCTAAGCTAGGCAGTCCTCCACTATTGTGCGAAATGTCCAAAACCAGACCATCCGTGTTGGCTTTCAAAAACGCGATCTCGGCGCGCAGTTCCGTAATTGCGGCATTCATATCGCTGGGCAAGAAGCTGGGCTCGCGCAAATAACCGATGCGCAGGCCATCGGCTTGGTAAGTACCGGAGTAAGTAAAGTCCGCCGTGCCACGACCGCGGCGAGTACCAAAATCGACGGGCAGCGTGTAACAAGGAACCCGGGCGCCCACACCCGAAAGTTCCGGACGCGAGAGAAACTCAGGCGCGGCGGCCAAGCCGCCCTTGGCGAGGAAATCATCTTCGGGCCGGGCATTGGCCTGCCGGGTGGCGCGCAACACCGGTGAAGTCACCTTGCCCAACGCGCGCAACGGAACGCCGGACTTGGTCCACTTCAAGCGCACCGTCTCTTGCGCGCCGTCTTCCTTTCGAATCACCACGTCGCTTTCATCCGGCGTATCAATGGCAAAAGGCAGTAGCGATTGGGCGCGCCGGGTGAGATAGATGGCTCCGTAACGCTGGCGGGCGCGACCCGTACCCAGTAAGTTCAACTTGGCCACCTTGGCGATCAGTTCGGCCACCGGTACACCGTCGATCGAGACAATTTCGTTGCCAATGGCGACGGCGGGGAAACTGGCCGCTGGATAGACGTTGCGATTTACGCCATCGATCAGTGGCTTATCGTCGTAGAGGTCGACGCTGATGCCCAGGTCGGCGACGAAGTTACTCGGAAAGCTCACCGTGGTATGTCCGTCCCGAAAACTTTGCACGTATTCCTGCACGACTTCGAAGTAAGCCAGATCGTTGGGGGCTTGTCGGACCCGTCGCAGATAATCTCCGGCGCGCAGGTCCAGCGAGTTTACACCGAAAGCCGCCGTCTTCCAACTGGCCGGCACGTAGTATTTGGCGATGTAATTGGCCAACGCCGTCAGGTCGGCCTCGCGTTGATCCGGGGTCAGTTGGGCGGCGGCGGGAACAACAATCGCCATGACCGAAAGCGAAACTCGAAACCATTCACAACTGTAGTCCTCCAGAAGAGTGCGTTGATTACCTCTAGTGTAGAGGATCGAGTAATGGCTCCGGTCGGTCTACTTCGCCGTCAGAGGACCCATCGGTTCCTCGACCTCGAATTCTCGTGCCGGATGTTAGTCCGGGTTAAATGGCGGAATCTGCGCCCCGGTTTGCCACAACCAGGCCTCCAAGCGTTGGCGCTGGCTGGCTCCCCCCGGAGCAGCGCCCTGAAGCTGCGCCATCCATCGCCGGCAGTTTCGCCGTTGGCACGATTATTTAAAGGTTTCGCCGCAACTGTACCCATTCAGAGGCGCGGTTTCCACGGCACCGCCCAGAGACGGATTCTCGTTAAGGCCATTTGCCGCAGGAACCCGAAAGAGCTGTCAGTGTGGTGTCTAGGTCGAGCTTGTCGAGGGCCAAGTCTCGCCATTGGACACTCCGGAAAGTCCATTGCTATAGTGGGGGTTCCGCTCATGTCCCAAGACTCAGCACCCCTGAAACAGACTGCCCTCAATGCGATCCATCGCGCCCAAGGGGCGAAGATGGTCGACTTTGGCGGTTGGGACATGCCCGTACAATACTCCAGTCTGGTTGAGGAGCACCACGCCGTCCGGCGCGCCGTGGGCCTGTTCGACGTCAGCCACATGGGCGAGATCGACATCCGCGGCCCCCAAGCGCTTCACCTCGTCGAGCGCATCTCCTCCAACTGGGCGCAGAAGCTAAAAATCGGGCAGATTCACTATTCCGGCCTGCTGTACGAGACCGGGGGCTTTGTCGACGACATCCTGGTGCACAAAGTCGCCGAGGACCACTTCTTTATCTGCGTCAACGCCGGCAATCAGGAAAAAGATTTCGCCCACATCCAGGCCCACAACACCTTCGACGCCACCGTGGAGCTCTCTTCCAACCGCTACACGCAAATTGCCGTCCAAGGTCCGCGGGCGCTCGAAACCCTGCAAAAGCTGACGAAAACTCCCCTGGCTGAGATCAAGTATTACTGGTTTGTCGATGGCGAAGTCACCGGCACTCCGGCCCGGATCGCCCGCACCGGCTACACGGGCGAAGATGGCTTCGAGATCTACTTCACGCCCTCCGAGTCGGCACGCATTTGGCGCGCCCTGATGGTGGCTGGCGAAGAGTTCGGCGTCAAGCCCGCTGGTTTGGGTGCGCGCAATACGCTGCGCCTCGAAGCCAAGATGGCCCTGTACGGCCATGAGATCGACGCCAGTATCTCGCCGCTCGAAGCCGACCTCGCTTGGATGGTGAAACTCGACAAGCCCGATTTTGTCGGCCGCGCCGCGCTCGCCAGCCAGAAAGATCGGCTAACGCGCCGCCTGGTGGGCTTTCAAATGACGGGGCGGGGCATCGGTCGCGATGGCTATGAGGTGCAGATCGGCGGCGCGAAAGCCGGCTGGGTAACTTCCGGCAGCCCTTCGCCCACCTTGTCCGCCACCGGCACGCCCAAGAATATCGGACTATGTTATTTGCCCGTGCAGTTTGCCGCCGTGGGCACTGAATTTGAAATTCTGGTGCGGAATCAACCGGTAAGTGCCGTCGTGGTTTCTACGCCGTTCTATAAACGAAGCAAAGGCTGAGAGTTTCATGTATCCGCAAAATTACTCCTATACTAAAGAACACGAGTGGGTGAGCGTGGCCGGTGACATCGGCACCATTGGCATTACTCACCACGCGCAAAAAGAACTCGGCGACATTGTCTATGTCGACTTACCCAAACCCGGTGCCGCGATTACCGCGCACGCCACCTTCGGCTCCGTTGAGAGCGTGAAGGCGGTCTCCGATATTTACTCCCCCGTCTCTGGCGAAGTGCTGGAAGTAAATAGTTTGCTGGCCACGAAACCGGAAAAATTGAATGAGGACCCGCACGGCGAGGCGTGGCTGGTGAAGGTGAAGTTAGCTTCTCCGGACGAACTCAA
>JBBQQS010000479.1:0-4135 GCA_038215525.1 Bryobacterales bacterium | reverse complement strand
AACTGAAGATCCCGTCGCTGGCTACCTGGTGGTGCGGCGAGGAGCGGGCGCGGCGCTACGTGCTCAATCATCTGCATGAACTGGTGATCAAGCCGGCCTTCCCGCGCTTCGGATTGCATCCCATTTTTGGTTCGGGCTTGTCTCGGGAAGAGCGGGACCAATTGCGGCGCAAGATTGAGACGGATCCGGCGCAGTATGTGGCGCAGGAGCAGATGGCCCTTTCCACTGCCCCGGTGCTGTCCGATCTGGGGCTGGAGCCGCGGCACGTGGTATTGCGCGTGTTCGCCGTTTGGAGCGGCGATGGGTATGTGGTGATGCCCGGCGGACTCACGCGCGTTTCCACGTCAGAGGACTCCCTGGTTGTTTCGATGCAGCAGGGCGGCGGCAGCAAAGACACTTGGATTCTCACCGATCGGGAAGAAGAGCCCTTGCCCACCGAGACGGCGAGGCAACCGATCGACATTACGCGCGCGCCCGATTTGCCCAGCCGCGTGGCTGACAACATGTTCTGGCTGGGGCGGTATTTGGAACGCGTGGAATCGTTGGGCCGCCTCGCCCGCGCGCTGCTGCCCGCGCTTTCGAGCGAGGCGGATTTAGGCGGGGCCCTTTCGATTGAGTCGGCCGTGGAGTTGCTGATTGGTTATGAGTATTTGCCGGAAGAGATGAGTAAATCGCCGGTGCTCGAACAACGGCGCTGGCTCGAGCGCGTGCTGCGCTGGATTGTGTTCGATACCGAGCGGATGAACGCGCTCAGTTGGAACATCAGCCAAGTGCGGCGATCGGCGCGAAGCTTGAAGGAGCGTCTGTCGAGCGATGCGTGGCGGCTGCTGAATCGGCTGGATCAGGAATTTCCCTCGGCGATGCTCTCCGGTGAGGCGCATTTGTTGGATCAGTTGAATACGCTCGATCGGGCGATTTTGACCTTGGCCTCGTTCTCGGGACTGATGATGGAGAACATGACCCGCAGCCAGGGTTGGCGCTTTCTCGATATCGGGCGGCGGCTGGAGCGCGCGCTGCAGTTAGTGGAACTCCTGCGGCATGGGTTGGCCGGGGCGATCACCGATGAGCATGCTGCGCTGGAAATGCTGCTCCAGATTGCCGATAGCGCGATCACCTATCGCACGCGCTATTACACGGCAATGCAAGCGGATCTGGTGTTAGACCTTTTGTTGATGGATGAGGCGAATCCCCGGTCGGTTGGCTTTCAGTTGCAGAATCTGGCCGTGCACTTCAAGCGCTTACCGGGCCAGGACTCGTCGGGACGGTTGCCCGAAGAGCAACAGCGTATGGTCAAATCCTTGACGGCGGTGCGGTTGGCCAATACGGCGGCCTTGGCCGGCGACCGCGAGCAACTGCGGGAGTTTCTCGACGGCTTGAAGCAGGATCTTTTCGACGCGTCGAATGCGCTCAGCAGCCGCTACCTGAGCCATCTCACTTCGACCCGCCTGTTGGCTTCGGCATGATCTACCAGATTCGACATCTCACTCGATACTCCTACGCGCTCCCCGTGACGACGACCCACAGCGAACTGCGCCTGACGCCGCGGGAATTGGGCTGGCAGCATCTGGTGCGCAGTGTGATTACGGTGGAGCCGCAATTTGAGACCATGCGCGGCTTTCGTGACTACTTCGGCAATGCGGTGCGCTACTGCAGCGTTCTAACTCCGCATCATGATCTGGCCATTACGGCAGAGAGCATTGTGGAAGTGCGGGAGACGAATCCGCTGATGCCGGCGGCGACTCCGGCCTGGGAACAGGTTCGCAACGCGGTGCGGGCTTTCGACGATCCCGTGGCGCTCCCGGCATTTGAATTCGTCGCCGAATCTCGCTATGTGCGCTGGACGCCGGAAATCGCCAACTATGCCTTAGCGAGCTTCACGCCGCAGCGGCCGATCCTGGAAGCGGCGGTGGACTTGTCGAGTCGGGTCCATCGAGATTTCAAGTACAAGCCCGAGTCCACGGACATTGATACGTCAGTAGAGGATGTCTTCCGCAATCGCCGGGGTGTTTGTCAGGATTTCGCCCATTTACTCATCGCCATGCTGCGCGCGCAGGGTTTACCAGCCCGCTACGTCAGCGGCTATCTGCGCAGTGGCAGCGTTGGCGCCGAAGCTTCGCATGCCTGGGTGGGTGTCTTCGTGCCTGGCCACGGCTGGGTGGATCTGGATCCGACCAACGACGTCGTGGTGGACACGAATCACATCACGCTGGCCTGGGGGCGGGATTACGGTGATGTGACGCCGATGAAGGGCATCAACTTGGGCGGGGGCGACCATACGATCAAAGTGGAGGTTCGGGTGGACCCGTTGGCGGCTGTGCCTCCGCCGGTGGAGATTCGCCGCCCCGCGGTGCGGCGCTGGGATCGGGTTTAGCTTTCTAGTAAACTGCTTCCATGCGATTTTTCATGCTGGTTTTGTGGGCGCAAATGGCCACGGCTCAGGAAGCGAGTAATCTTTCGTTCCTGACGGGTTGCTGGCAAATGACAGCGGGGCCGATAGTGATCGAGGAGGCTTAGGGGAAACAGGCCGGAGACGGCATGCTGGGGCTCAGCCGCACGCTGCGGAACGGGAAGACCGTGTTCAGTGAATTTATGCGGATCGAGAGGCTGGCCGACGGGGGACGGCAATTTACTGCGCGGATCGGGACACGACAGGGTCCGGTGGCGTTCCGGATGGTGAGATTGACCGAAGCAGAAGTCGTCTTCGAGAATCCGCCCCATGATTTCCACAGCAAATATTCTATCGCCAAGTGGCCGGGGGGTTGGCAGCCAGGATCGAAGGTCGGGAAAATGGCAAAGATCGGGCCGAAGAATTTCCCTACCGCCGCGTCCAAGCAAAGTAGCAACGCAGGGTCCGACCTACCAAGAAAGGTATTAGAATCAATGATTTGACGCTGAACGTGCCGATTTTTCGTCCGGCTTTGCGGTTTTGGTCCGGAAGAATCTTTCACTTTTTTGAAAAATAAATGAGAATTTTCCCTCGCAAAACACACTATTTAGCAGATGGCGAAATCCGCTCCAAGTTACTCTCGCAGGAAACTCTCCGCCGCCCCCCCGCGCAAGCGCGACTGGAAGGTACGGCAGGTCTATCACGTCTACCAACGCGGCAGTCGCCGTCAGCGTGTCTTCAAGACCCGCGCCCAACTCATCGGCTACCTTGACCGTTTCGATCGGCTCGCCCGCCGCTACCGCGTCCGTGTCCACGCCTTCTGCTTGATGTCCAATCACATTCACTTCGTGTTCGAGCCGCTCGCCAAATGGGGCATCTCCCAGGTGATGCAGCACTTGCAGTCCCAATACGCCCGCAGCGTGCACCAGGAAATGGGCGTTAACGGCCATATGTGGCGCAACCATTTCCATTGCAAGCCCATCCGCTCCTCCAGCCAGTATCGCGCTACCGTCCTGTACGTCGAACAGAACCCGACCGCGGCCGGAATGGCCAAAAAGGCCCATCTTTACGACTATTCGAGCGCTCCGGCCCACGCCGCCAACGACGAGCACCATAGCCTCCAACACGGTCCCCACAAGTGCAAAGTCCGCCTCTACCTCGGACGCTGGCGCAAGGAATTCCCTGACCATGCGAATTGGGCCCATTGGCTCCGTAGCCCGCGCGACGCCGCCCACAAAGCCGAACTCGCCGAGATCGAGCGCATCCTCGGCACCGATCGCCTCCAGCCGCAAAAACTCGTCGAACTGCCGCCTTGCCGCCCGCTCACCCAGACGGCCGCCCAAGGACCCAGCCACAGCCCCACCCACGGCTGGACGCGCCAGTGAAAACGACGCCACCCCGGCCGCCCGTGCTATCGTCAGCCTCATGAGTATCCGGGTAGCCCTGCACCATGAAACCACTTACGCCTACGACCGACTGGTGACGCTCGGACCTCAAGTCATCCGCCTTCGGCCGGCGCCGCATTGCCGCACGCCCATCCTCAGCTATTCGCTGCGTATCGAACCCGCGGACCATTTCCTCAACTGGCAGCAGGATCCCCAAGGCAACTACCTCGCCCGCTTCGTCCACGCGAAGGTCACCCAGCACTTCAAAGTCGAAGTCGACCTCGTCGCCGACATGACCATCATCAACCCCTTCGACTTCTTCCTCGAAGACTATGCCCAGAAGTTTCCCTTCGCCTACGAGCCC
>JBBQQS010000478.1:0-4157 GCA_038215525.1 Bryobacterales bacterium | reverse complement strand
GAAGAAGGCGCCTTCCACGGGGCGTAAGTTATGAATTAAGCCGTAAGAGGGCCGCACCCCGAGTAACTCCGGCACATCGGCTGACGGTTTGGGCAGCACGCGCGCCGGATGCAGCGAACGCCGGGCGGATAGTGTCTCCAGCGAGTCGATGTTGGCTTCTAAGATCCGCACATCGCGTTCGGTAAGGCCGGGTGAGCTACGGCGGCGTTGTTGTAAGTCCTCCTGGCTGGTTGCCGGGCGCGAATCGATGAGCACGTTGCGCACGCCCAATTGCTCAATAAAGCGCAAACTCTCTTCACGCGCCCCGGCGCCGATCGACAGCATACCAATCACCGAACCCACGCCGAAGATGATTCCCAACGCCGTGAGTAACGTGCGCGTCTTCTGTGCGCGTAAGTTGTCGAAGGCCTGGGTGATATCGGTAATCATTGCGGCAAGGCCTGCAGCGCGCTCGACTTCTGGTTACTCTTCTTGGCTAAGTCACTCGGATTGGCCAGCGCCACCTGCTGCCCTTCGCGCAAGCCGGTGATCACTACTTGGCTTTCGCTGCGACGCTCGAGCTTCACATCCTGCGGCGTAAAACCGGTGGCCGTGCGCAGATAGACAAACTTCCTCCCGTCGGCCTCAAACAAAGCTTGCGAAGGCACCCACAAGGCGTTCGGTAAGGTGCCGGTAATGATACGAAAGCGCGCACTCATGCCGGGGCGCAGTTGCGGGTCGGGCTGGTTGAGAGCGATGCGACATTCGAAATGACGTTCCCAGTGCGAACCCGTCGTGCCGCCGATATTCTTGATTTTTCCCGCAAACTTACGCCCCGGCATCGCCTCGAATGAAGAAGACCCTGTTCACGATGGCTCTGCTGGGTGCGGCGGGCATCGGCGCTTGGCGTTATTTGACCGTGCAGGCCAAAGACGACTTGCCGACGGCGCCGGTGCGGCGCGGCGAATTTTCGGTGATTATCCGCTGCCGGGGTGAGTTGAAAGCGCGGCGGTCGGTGCAGGTGATTGCACCGGTGAACGTGCCCGAATTGCGGCTGGTTTGGCTGGCGCCGACCGGCGCGGCGATCAAAGCCGGCGACCCGGTGATCCGCTTCGATCCTTCGAGCGCGCAGCAGCAGTTGAAAGAGAAAGAGGCAACGCTCAAGCAGGCGCAGGCGGGGCTCGATCAGGCGGTAGCCGAGGCCGGCTTAGCTTCGGAGCAGGATCGCGTCGAGACTACGCAATCGAAGTATCAGGTGGAGCGTGCCAAGCTCGAAGTATCGAAGCAGGAAATTGTCAGTCGCTTGCAAGGCGAAGAGGCGCAAGTCGATTTAGGCCTGGCCGAAAAGAAACTCCAGGTACAGGAAGCGAAGAATAACTTCAACCGCAACTAGCTAAGATCAACAGTGGGATAGAAAAGACCAAGCCGCGCATTAACGCTCCTTAAACACCATTAGACGCCGATCACCTGCATTTTGTTTACCAAAAGCGCAACGAAATTTTACTTGGCGTGCTCTGCGATAAACTCGGCCCATGCAACGCCGTGCCTTCCTGCTGTCGAGCCTCGCTTTCGCCGCCACTCGCCCTCCTAACATCGTCTTCATTATGGCCGATGACCTCGGCCTCGGCGACCTCGGTTGTTATGGCCAGAAGATCATCCGCACCCCTAACATAGACCGCATCGCTCGTGAAGGCCTTCGCTTCACGCAAGCCTACGCCGGCTGCACCGTCTGCGCGCCCTCCCGCAGTGTCTTGATGACCGGCATGCATATGGGCCACACCTCCATCCGCGCCAACGCCGGGGGACAGTCGCTTGAGCCCAAGGACGTCACCGTGGCCCAATTGTTACAGAAGTCCGGCTACGCCACCGGGGGCTTCGGCAAATGGGGACTCGGCGATCTCGGCACCGATGGCGTCCCCTGGAAAAAAGGCTTCGACCAGTTCTTTGGCTATCTCCACCAAGTCCACGCTCATTTCTTCTATCCGCACTTTTTACTCAATAATGACCAACGCTTCCCCCTCGCCGGAAACGAGAACGGGAAACGCACCACTTACTCGCACGATGTCATCGCCAATCAGGCCTTGCAGTTTATCGAGAAAAACGAAACGAAGCCATTCTTCTGTTACGTCCCCTTTACGATTCCCCACTGGGAGTTACTCGTTCCCGAAGACTCCCTTGCCGAATACCGGGGCAAATGTGGCACGGAAACCCCCTTCGCCCGGGGCCACTATGCCCCGCAAGCCGAGCCCCGCGCCGCCTACGCCGGCATGATCACCCGCATGGACCGCGACGTCGGCCGCATTCTGGCGCTACTCGAAAAGCTGAAGCTCGACCGCGACACGGTGGTCATCTTCACCAGCGACAACGGCGCCAGCGACCTGGCGGCCAGCGACAATTTCTTCCACTCCACCATGGACCTCCGCGGCCAGAAGGGCAACGTCTACGAAGGCGGCATCCGCACGCCGTTTGTCGCCCGCTGGCCGGGCAAGATTCCCGCCAACCGGACGAGCGACCTCCCCATCAGCTTCTGCGACATGCTGCCCACCCTCTGCGAACTCGCCGGAGTGAAAGCGCCGGTGGTCGACGGCCAGTCCATCGTGCCCACGCTGCTGGGCAAAGGGAAGCAGAAGCCGCCCGAATATCAGTATTGGGAGTTGCCGCGCTTCATCGCCAAAACCGAAACGTTCGCCGTTGAGCCGCCCATGCAAGCCCTCCGCGCGGGCGATTGGAAGATCGTACGGCCCAAGCCATCCGCGCCGCTCGAGCTCTACCATCTCGGCAAGGACCCGAAGGAAGCGCAAAACCTGGCCGCCAGCGAACCCCAGGTCTTCAAGCGGTTATCAACCTTGCTCGCCGCCGCCCGTACCGAGCCCCGTCCGCTGAAGAGCGAAGGTAAGGCCTATTGGGACGAGCCGTAGAGCCCCAAAAGAAGCCCAAAAAGAGCTAGACTCGGAAGTAGATGGCGCAGAATTCACGACGCAACTTCTTAGGCACCGCGGCCACCGCCGCTACGGCCTTGGCCAGCACCCAGGTGCCGATGCCCAGCGACCGCCTGCGTTTCGGGATCATCGGCGCCGGTGACCGGGGCCAGCAACTCCTCCGCGAAGCCCTGGCCGTCCCTGACGTCGAGTTCGTCGCCGCCGCTGACGTCTATACCCGACGCCTCGAACAAGCCAAGGGCATCAAGCCCGAGATCAATACTTATCTCGACTATCGTTACTTACTCGAAGACAAATCGCTCGACGCCGTCATCATCGCCACGCCGCAGCACTTACACGCCGAGCATTTTATCGCCGCGCTCGACGCGGGCAAACACGTCTATCAGGAAAAGACCATGGCCTTCACGGTAGACCATGCCAAGCTCATGCGCGACGCCTACCAGCGCGCCGGCAAACGCACCGTCCAGATCGGCCACCAGAGCCTTTCCTCCGGCCTGATGGACGATGCCGTCTCCCAACTTCGCCGCCTGCCGATGGGCAAAATCACTGCCATCGCCATGCACATGTACCGCAACTCGCCCCACGGCAAGCCCCAGTGGACCCGGCCTGTCCCCGCCGACCTGTCGCCCGAAAATGTGATGTGGAAGAGCTTCCTCGGCGAGAACTCGCCGCGCGACTTCGACCCCCAGCGCTTCATCAACTGGCGCTTCTTCTGGGACTATTCGGGCGGCAACGTTTACGAAAACATGTGCCATCAGATCGCCTTCTGGTACAAGCCCCTCGGGCTCACCATCCCCACCAAAGTCAGCATGACCGGCGGCTTGTATCTGTGGAAAGATGGCCGCGAAGTGCCCGATACCATGTCGGTCACCATGGAACACGCCGAAGACCTAATGGTGAACTGGACCAGCGGCTTCGGCAACGACAAGCTCGGCGTGGGCGAATACGTCCTCGGCACCGACGGCACCATTCATAAGTCGCAACAACTGCGCTACACGCCGCAAAAGGTGAACCAGCCCACGGCTGTCGAAGTGGCCGGCGAAACGCGGACTCCGCCCCAGGCCCACATGCGGAATTTCTTCGATTGCATTCGCACGGGCGCCACGCCCAATTGCCCGTTTGAGATCGGTTACCGTACCTCGATTGCCTGTCGCATGGCCGTTGAAAGCTATCGGCAGGGCCGGCCCATGCATTGGGACCCGGCAAAGGAAGAGATCATCACGTAAATGAACTTCGACC
>JBBQQS010000477.1:0-4187 GCA_038215525.1 Bryobacterales bacterium | reverse complement strand
GCGGGGCGATCAACGGTTGGGTGGCCGGCCAGCCGCGCAAGTCGAGCGCGGCGATCCTGACGAAGCTGGGCAACGACCTGGCGCCCAAGTTCCGCCATGTGAGTGTGTGGGTGGTGCTGTTTCTGGCGGTGTTGCCGCTGATCAATAGCGAGCGCATGAAGTGGCCGGCTGATTTTCCCAAAGAGAAGTTCCCGTTGGCCCTGCTTCATCGGCACAAGGAGATGCTGACGGCGCGGCGCGTGCTGACCACCGATCAATGGGGCGACTATCTCATCTACCAGTCCTACCCCCGGCAGCGGGTGTTCATCGATGGCCGCAGCGATTTTTACGGCGCCGAACTGGGCCGGGAGTACCTGCATTTGTTAAGCGGCGACCTCGATTGGGAGAAGATCCTGAACCGGCATCGGTTTGACGTGGTGCTGGCGCCGCGGCAGTGGCCGCTGGTGGCGCTGCTCAAGCTGCATCCCGGATGGGAGCTGATCGGCGAAGACCGAAAAGTGAAAGAGAACGAAGCGTTTCTCTTCGTGCGTAAAGCGCCCATGGCGCCGCAAGTGGCCGCGGCCACAATCCCCCGGAAAGGGCGGGAGGACTGATTTTGCCGCGGCGCCTAATGAAAGATTTCCGTACCGCCGAAGGTATAGAGGAACGAGTTGAGGTCTATGTCGCGGCCTCCTTTTCTTATGACGGTTTCACCTCAAGTTTCGCTTTGCTTGGCGCTGGGTTTGGCGGCAACGGCCGAGGACCTTTGGCGGCGCCAGATTTCGAATTGGATTCCCGCCGCGGCCCTGGCCGGCGGCATGGCCCTCCAATTTGCCGACCAAGGTTGGTGGGGCGCGCTGATGGCGCTCGCCGGGGCCGTGGGCGGCTTGCTGGTCTTTCTGGTCTTTTACGTCCTGGGCGGCATGGGCGGGGGCGATGTGAAACTGATGGCCGGCTTCGGCGCCATTCTGGGCCCGTCGCTTTTGTTGTGGGCGGCCTTGTGGACCGCGGCCGCCGGCGGAATCTTCGCCTTGGCGGCGCTGGGATTTTATCGCCTGCGTCAATGGTTTCTCAAGCGTCCGGCGTCGGCCGGCGAGGATTCGATTCCTTATGCTCCCGCCATCACGGTGGGCGCTTGGCTGGCTTTGTTGTCACGTTAGTTTCGTCGAAGCGGGTTCGTTGTTTAACCGGCGAAAATTCGCCGGTAAAGAGGGAGTTAAGTTATGGATCGTAGATTTATGACCGTCCTGGGAGTCAGCTTGCTGTTCGCCTTGGTGGTTTCCACTGTCTTTTACACGATCACCAACCGGGGTTCGGCCCCCGCCAAGCAGGCGCAAGCCAGCGACACGAAAGATCTGGTGGTGACGACGAAGCCTTTGGCCGTCGGCACCACCATCAAGCCCGGCGACGTGAAGACGATTCGCGTACCCGTGGAACAGTTTCCGAAGGGTGCCTACGCCAAGGTGGAAGAAGTGCTGGACCGTCCGATTGTGAGCAATATCCTGCAGGACGAACCGGTGATGGATGGCCGTTTGGCGGCCCGCAATAGCGGCGCGGGTCTGGCGCCGATCATTCCGGTGGGGATGCGCGCCGTCACGGTCCGGGTAACCGACGTGAGCGCGGTAGCCGGTTTCGTGATGCCCGGTATGCGCGTGGACGTCCTGGTGACCGGCCGGCCGCCTTCGGCCACCGATACGGTGACGACCACCGTTTTACAGAACGTGATGGTGCTTTCGGCCGGTACGACCATCCAGCCCGATGCGCGCGGCCAGGCGATGCAGGCGCCGAGCGTCACTTTGCTAGCCACTCCGGAACAGGCCGAAATCCTGACCTTGGCGGGCAATGAAGGCCGCATTCAATTGGTGCTGCGCAACGGTAACGACCAGGATCAGAAACCGACCACCGGCAAGACCATGAGCCAACTGTACGGCTTGGGCCGTGGGCCCGTCGCCCCCGCGCCGCGTTACAACAGCGAAGGTGGCGAGCGGCCGAGACCGGTTTGGCGTCCAGCCCCGGTGGTGGTAGCCGCGCCCGTGGTGCGCGCTCCGGCACCGCCCCCGCCGCCCGAGCAGATCGTGGTGATTCGCGGCAATACGCGGACGCTCGAAACCATTAAGAGCGGCGCGGCGCCGGGTGACCCGGGTCCCGCCGCGCCGCCGCCCGTACCGATTCCGTAAAGCAATCTGCGGCCGCACGCAACAAAAAACAAGCAGAACAAGAAACGATTTTAGAGAGGGTTGATCTCATGAGGGTTCGAGAACTGTTGGCGTTGATTTTGGCGCTTTCGATGGCCCTGCCGGCCGTGGCGCAAGACCCGCAGGTGGTGGCGGCGAACGTGGGTGGCATGACGGTGGAAGACCTGCGCGTGACGGTGAGCAAGAGCCTCGTCATCGACTATCCGGCCGATATCAGCCGGATTTCCACGTCGAACCCGGAGATCGTCGACGCGGTGCCGGCTACCTCGCGCGAGTTTCTTTTGCATGGCAAAGGCCACGGCTCGGCGACGGTGGTGGTCTGGGCCAAAAACGGCCTGCGGACGATGTACAACGTGACGGTCGAGCACAACCTCGATCCGATCAAACGGCTATTGAAGGATACCTTCCCTACCGAGAACATCGGAGTGATGGCCGGCCGGGACTCGATCACGCTGATTGGCACGGTGAGCAGCAAGGACGTGGTCGACCGCGCGGTCGCGATCGCCTCGCCGCTGGCCAAGACGGTGGTGAGCAATTTGTCGCTCATGACGGCGCCGGTTTCACGGCAGATTGTCTTAAAGGTCCGCTTCGCCGAGCTGAATCGTACGGCGGCCCAGCAGTTCGGGGTCAACCTGCTCACCAATGGCGCCGGTAACACCACCGGCGGCACTACCACCCAGCAGTTTGCCGCACCGACGGTGGGCACCGACGACCGGGTCACGATCACTGACGCGCTCAACATCTTCGCCTTCCGCAGGGATCTCAACTTGACCGCGCTGGTGAGGGCGCTCCAATCCCAAGGCCTGCTGCAGATTCTGGCTGAACCGAACCTGGTTACGACCAATGGCAAGGAAGCCAGCTTCCTGGTGGGTGGTGAATTCCCCGTTCCGGTGCTCCAAGGCGGCTCGAACGCCGGCGCCGTTACCATTCAGTTCCGGGAGTTCGGCATCCGGCTGCTGTTTAACCCGGTAATTACGGAGAACAACACGATCAAGCTCTATGTGAAGCCCGAAGTCTCCACCATCGATTTGGCGAACGCGGTCACCTTAAGCGGCTTCACTATCCCCGCTTTGGCAACCCGCCGCATGGAGACCAATATCGAATTGGGCTTCGGTCAGAGCTTTGTCATCGCCGGTCTGATCGACGATCGCGTCACCGAGCAGTTCAACAAGCTGCCGGGGCTGTCGAGCATTCCGATCCTGGGCGCGCTCTTCCGTTCGCGAAGTACGAACCGCTCCAAGTCCGAACTGGTAATCATTGTGACGCCCGAAGTGGCGACACCTCTCAACGCCGGTGACCCAAAACCGGAACCGGCTTGGCTCAAGCCCTTTATGATGCAGCAGCATCCGGGTGACAAGGTCGGTTCGGACCTGGTTCCCGGGGTCTCTGGAGGTGTCGTGCCACCCATGCGTCCCGGCCAGACGCAGATCGACCGGGAGGCGGTCGGCAATGGCGCGAAGGCGCATCCGGTGACGCCCATGTCCGACATGATTCCGCCGAAGCCCACTGCCGTGCCCAAAGGCGGTAAGTCGAAGGATGACGTGAAAGCGGAAGCTGAACCGGGTAAACACAATCCGCTCAAGATCTTTGGCCGGAAGGGGACCAAACCGGAACCGAAGGCCGAAAAGCCGGCCGCCTTCCAGTTCACTCCTTCCTCAGGCCAACAGTCCCCGGCGGTGCCGGCGCCAGAATCGAAGCCGGCCGAGACGACAGCGCCCGCGCCCACTCCGGAAAATGCGGCTCCCGTCCAGGCCAGTCCGGCGGTTCCGGTCCAGGCAGCGATTCCGGTGCGGGAAGGTGTCCGAGACCAGCTAGCGGCGGTCCCCGTGCCGCCCCCGCCCCCGGCAGCGGCCCTCACCGTTCCGCCTCCCGTCGCCGCCAAGGGTGCCGAAGGTCAAGCGGAGAGTCAGCCTGCGGAGAGCCTGGCCCCGGAATTGAAGCCGGTCGAAGCCAAACCAGACGCGCCGCAACCCGTGGGCGCCCTCGATCCTAGCCGCCGCCCGCTTTCGGCCG
>JBBQQS010000476.1:0-4206 GCA_038215525.1 Bryobacterales bacterium | reverse complement strand
GTCGGCTTGATAGGCTCAAATTACGTCATCCTGAGCGTGATGGGGCAGCGTGAGTTTCCGCTGACGTGGTTCACCCGGGATCCGGCCGCGGCGGCGATGATGGGCATCAGCACCTTGATGGCGGCGCGGGGCTTGGGCGCGCTGACGGGGCCGTGGGCCGTGGGTCGCTGGGCAGGGCAGGATCAGAACCGGATGCGCTGGGGAATCGCGCTGGGGTATCTGCTGGTGCTGGTGGGTTATGCAACATTGTCGCAATCGAGTACGCTTTGGCTGGCCTTCGCGGGGATCGTGCTGGCGCATGGCGGCGCGTCGACGGCGTTTGTTTTCTCGACGAATTTGCTACAGAGCTTAAGCGATGATGCTTTTCGCGGGCGGCTGCTGTCCACGGACTTTACCGGGATGGTAATTTCGCTTTCGCTGTCGAGTTACTCGGCGGGTTGGGCCGTGGACCATGGCGTTCCGGTGCGGCAGGCGGCGCTGGCGACGGCGTTGGTGATGTTAGTGCCGTTATCGGTGTGGATGTGGATTACGCGGAGTTGGTCCAAAAATTAGAATACTTAACACCTCTACGTAACTGCACGGGCCGGCGGCTCCGTCATGTAAGAAATGAGAAATGGCCTCGTTCTGGTGTTGATTGCTGGCAGCTTAGCCGCGCAGACAGGGCAGTTGCGTCCCGCGCCGTATCTGAGTTACCCGTCTTCTGTTGTCGATGGCAATAGCCCAGGCCTTTGGGTCGACGGTGAGCTCAAGGTCTATACCTCCACCGGTGACTTACTGAAGATGGAGGGCCGGGACTACCGGTCGCTGTACATGGACACGCCTCCCGTGGTCACTGGGACCCATCAGCCGATGTGGATTGAGTCTGTTTGGCGCGATCCGGAGGAGGGCACGGTCTACGGCTGGTATCATCTTGAGCCGGGCGGGTATTGTCCGGGCCGCGGACTGACGGTGCCGCGGATCGGGGCTCTGATATCGCACGATGGCGGCGAGACATTTGAGGATCTGGGGACAGTGCTTTCGTCGGGCGACGCGCCTAATTGCAATGCCGAGAATGGCTTCTTCGCCGGTGGCCACGGGGACTTTTCGGTAGTGCTGGACCCGCGGCGCGAGTACTTCTATTTCCTCTTCGACAACTACGGCGGCCCGGCCGCGACACAGGGCGTGGCTCTGGCGCGGCTGGCTTACGGCGACCGGGCGAATCCAGTAGGCTATGTCCGGAAGTACTTCGCGGGCCGCTGGGAAGAGGCAGGGATCGGGGGCCGCGTGACGCCGGTGCTGCCGGTGCGCGTGAGTTGGGACCGCTCGAATACAGACGCCTTCTGGGGGCCCTCGGTGAGCTGGAATGCGTTTCTCGAGAAGTACGTGATTCTGCTGAATCGCGCCTGCTGCAAGCCGGGGTGGGCGCAGGAGGGAATCTATCTGGCCTTCAGTGAGGACTTGGAAAATCCGGCGAGCTGGTCAACCCCGGCGAAGATCCTGACGCCGCAGCAGATCGGCTTTGCGCCGGGCTACTATCCGCAGTTGGTGGGGACGGCGGCGGGGGAATCGGATAGCTTGACGGGCCAAGTGAGCCGACTCTATGTGAAGGGGATTTCGAAGTGGGAGTTGGCGTTTGCGGACGACTCCGATGACGACGACGGTCATCCGGATGACCCGTCCAAGAAGCCGGGTGATCCTGATCCTGGCATTCCACTGCCGCCGCAGTTAGATTGACGGGTGATGTCACCACCCCCGGCTGCTCCGGCTGATAGCGATAGATCCGCGTAGGGCCGGATTTCTCGCTTTCCTCCCGCAGCGCGTAGCCTGAGGCAAAGAGCAACTCGCTCCCATCGGCGGGCGTAGCCAACTGTAGGATCTGGCCGGACAGCGAGCTACTGAGAACGGCCCACAACGTAAGCGCGTGCTTCATGTGCCGAGCATAGCAGGGCTATTGCAAGCTTTTCGGGAGGTCCAGCACCGGGTTGGCGGCGAAGAAGTGAAAGGGCCGGATCTGGAAGCTGTGCCACATGGTGGGCATCACTGGCCAATCCTCGGCGCGGGGAATGTGGTGAAAGCCCAGCGTGTACCAGCCCACCAGGTCGGTGTTTTCGATCGGCCGGTTGGCCTTGGTCCAATCCGGCAGACCGTCGCCGGCCTTGCTCGCCGTGGGATAGACGCCCGCGGCGTAGCGCTGGTTGGTGTCATAGGGCGTCACCCAAAACTGATGCGCCGAAAATCCCCCAAGCTTCTGCGGCAAATCATCGGGCGTTAGCAACGAGGTCGCCGTTGCCCCGGCCATAACCTCGTAGCCGGTGGGATAGCCCAGCGGACCCTTCACATTCGGATTGACGAACATCCACATCGCGGGCCGGTCGAGTTTAATGTCCAGGATCGCCTCCTGCTCGGTCTTCGCCATGGCCGGCTCCACCACCCAGATGCTCTTGCGCATCGGATCATTCGGCAACAGCTTTTGCACCATCCGCTCGGCCATAAAGCTATTGCGCGCCCCGTCGACATCCATGTCGAGCCGGTAGGAGAAGAAATGGTCATGATTTACGCCGAGCGTGCCGGGCGCCACTAATTTGCCATACTCCTGGCCGCCATGCTCATGCCCAGCCACCGTCTTTTCGGCTACCGACTTAGTCTCAATTACGCCCGTCGCGCCGACTGCGACGTCGATGGTGCCGTCCTGCAAGAAGCGCCAATCCATAATGTAGTCGTAATTCCCGATTACCGCCGCCGACCTCAGCACTAACTCGCGCGACGGCCGCCCATACACTTCGTTGCCTTGGCCATGCCGCCACGCCGGATCATTCCCCGTACGCTCGAACAAACAAGCCCGCTGGGAAGTTACTTTCGGTGCGCCATGCTCGCCACCGATTAAAGCGTCAAAGTAAGTCGCACTGCCCGGACAATCTAGGCCCGCGCGCAGGGGCTTCAGCAGACCATCGGTGTAGAATTCGCCCGCGTCCAGAAATACGCGGTTACTCCATCCATTCGCCGGATCCATATACGGGACAAATAATTCCGAGATCGCCCCTTCATACATCACCGAACGTTGGCGCCCGCCATCGTTGTAACGCACCAGATTTAACACTACGCCCACGCGTTGGTCGAGCCGGAAGCGAAAACGCCAATTCTGCCAGGATACCTCGCCTTTTTCTATCTTGTAAGAAGCGCCCATCGGCTGCGAAATCGAAATCGGGGTAGTACCGGCGCGGATATGCTCCGGAATCTCTTCGTAATTCATCGCTCCCGCGCCTACCGGGACGACGCCAGTGTCAATTACTTTCAACACCTTCTTACCTACCATGTCCATCTCCGCCGTAAGTCCTTCGATAGACCGGCCCCAGCCATGGTAACTACCATGCGTCTGCGTGCAACTGCCAAAACCAACCCGTGCCGTCTCCTGCGCCGGCACCGCCACATAGGCAACCGGCAGCGCAATGCAGTGAATGGTATTCAGATCTGTAAAGCCGCGTTTCTTGAGTGCCGCCAGCACCTGCGGATCTTTCTTCATCATCTCGTCGCCGGCTTCCATCTCGCTCTCGAGAAACGGCGCCTGCACGCCCTTCATTTCCCGCCAAGTAACCAGTTTCTTGCCGGTAATATCCACGCGGCCTTCGTAAGTGACGCCTTTTTCGAGTAAGATCACATCGGCCTCGCGCGGCATCGCCATTCCGGAGCGCCAAGCGAGTACCGTGTTCTTAGCCGGGGCCCGCAACAGGACACTGGCGAAGTAACTTTCGGGGCCCGCATGGCCCGCCTTCTGCACGACGTCATAAACGGACCAATACTCGCCAGTAGTCAGTCCGTCGAGCGGATGCTGTTGGGCGAAGGCGGAAAGAGCAAACGCGAAAATACAGCTACGAAAGATCATCATAAGTCTCCTTGAGACAACGGAATCGCCGGACGGTGGGACAGGGGCCGACGATTCCTTTAGATTAACAGACACCCCCAATCTGCTACGATGCCCCAAAGAGGGCCCTATGTTTGAGCGCTACACCGAACCCGCCCGCCGCACCATCTTCTTCGCCCGTTACGAGGCCAGCCAGTACGGCTCGCCTTACATTGAAACCGAACACTTTCTACTCGCCCTGTGGCGTGAAGACGAGGCGCTCCGCCGGCTAGCGCCAAGCGAGCTCTTTCGGCGCGCCGTGGATGAGCGGGCGCAAAAGAATCCCAAGATCTCCACCTCCGTCGACCTCCCACTCAGCCATCAAATGA
>JBBQQS010000475.1:0-4214 GCA_038215525.1 Bryobacterales bacterium | reverse complement strand
TAACCAGTGCCCAAAATGCCAGATCTTAGTCGCCTCAGATGTTACTCAAATATTACTGACGAGTTCGAACTTCGCATCCAATCAGGTTGTCAAACAACTGACTAGCGAACATGCGATCAAAAGAAAGCATCTCCACTAGCGGCCTCGAAAGGCGGATCCAAGTTCATTCCAAATTGGCTATCTAATAACCAAGTGGAAATCAAAAGGAAAACTCACAAAAATCTATCTTCAGCAAGAAGTGCAGCGGTTTGCTGCCACAGGTGGTTACATCCCAGAGATCCGGCGCAAATGCCTGGCAATCTCAGAATCGCGATCCTAGCAACCCAGCAAGTCCATTCTCGCCGGCGAATCGCCCTACCGTCAATCTCGTTTAACCATCTACTAGCCTACTCACCACTTCGGCCCCTGTCAAGCATTTGCTTCTTTTTCTTTCCCCGTCGATTTCTTCAGGCAGCCGCATTTTACATCGGCGTTTCTGTAAGATCTCTTTGGGGGAAGATCGAAGCGGGCGGGGTTGGTCGCACCAGCAGGTGGGATCCGCGTCGCCGCGCATCCACGAGCTTTAGATTAGCAAAGGGTCGGGGGCTTGGCAAGGCCAAGAGCAAAGAAAGTTTCGGTTGCGTGTTTTTTTTCGCTGAAGGCGGGAAGGGATAGAGGGCGCAATCGTTGACAAGTGATAGATAAGAAGGAATTTACCGGCCAACGCTGCGAATTTAGGGCGCGGTGCGGAAAGTTCATTAGATGGTGCTGCGGGCGCGAATGTTGAGCGTTACAGCACCCTAATAAAATGACTGGGGACGCCAAGTGGTGTTTGGCGCGGGGTAAGCGAGTGACTAGGCGTCGGGGTCGTTGGCAGTCGCTACATCGGTGGCCACATCGGTGACCTCGCGACCGGTGGCCACATCGGCGACCTCGCGACGACGGACGATGCCGGTGGGCATGCGGTACCAAGTGGTAACGAGCAGGGCGAAGAGCAGGGACATCGAAGCGAAGGTGGCGGCGCCGCCAATGATCATGTAGTCTACGCTGCGTCGTGGGGCGGGGATCAGTTGCAGCATCACCAGGGTGGAGATGGCGAAGGTGAACACCACGCCAGCCACCAACAACGCCGAGCGGAAAAACCGCGGGGGCATCACCTGTCAGTGTACCCCGCGGAGCAACTCTTCGGCGTGGAGAGCGCCGGCGGGGGATTCTTCGTGTTTGAAAAACACATAGACATCGCGGCCGTTGCTTACCATGCCTTGCACCTTGGCGCCGACTTCGGCGCGTTCCGCGGGCGTGTACTCTTCCTTCCGGAGGCGGAAGTAGACGAAGGAAGCCGTAAGGCGTTCGGGCACCACGAGATTCGCGCTTTCGGCCAAGCAGAGCGCGGCGTTGTATTGAGTAAGTAGCGTGTAAGTCTCTTCGGCAAACCAGGACTTATTCCGGAATTCGAAGGCCAAGGGAATATCGGTGGGTGCGGCGGCGAGGAATGTCGCCAGCTTGTCCGTGTTGAGGGCGAAGTTGGGCGGTAACTGAATCAGCACCGGGCCGAGCCGGCCCATCACTCGCAGAGGATCGATGGCGCGGAAGAAGATCGAGGTAAATTCGCTGACGCCCAGACGGTCGATGTGGGTGATACGTTGATGAGCCTTCGGGGCGAAGCGAAAATGGGAGGGCGTTTCAGCCACCCATTTCTCAAGCACGCCAGCGGTGGGCAGGCGGCGAAAGGTATAGTTCGCTTCGACGGCATTGAGCCGCGAGGCGTAATGACCAAGGAATTTCTTGGCCGGGAGTTTCTCGGGATAGAAGCCGGGTTTCCATGCGGGGTAAGCGAAGCCAGAGGTGCCTGCGTAAAGGGTAGCCACGTAAGTGATTTTACGCGGAAGAGGCGGACTGCGATACGCTGTGGAGGGGATTATGGCATTTTCGCGGCGAGGGAAAGTTTCGATTAAGGACGTGGCGCGCGAGGCTGGGGTATCGCACGCGACGGTATCTCGGGCGCTGCGCGGCAGTCCGCTGATTAGCCCGGCCACGACGGCGCTGGTGCAGGCGACGGCCAGCCGGATGGGTTACACGGTGAACGCGGTGGCGCGCAGTCTGGTGACGGGGCGCACCAATACGATCGGCGTGGTGGTGACGTCGATTGCCGATCCGTTTGTGGGCGGCGTGATTGCGGGCGTCGAATCATTTACGAATCAACGGGGTTACTCGACCATTTTGGCCACTTGCCATGCCGATCCGGACATCGAGAAACGCATGGTGGCAAGCCTGCGGGAGCGCGCCGTGGACGGCATTCTGGTGACGTCGTCGCGCGTGGGCGAAGAGTATTCGCCGCTGCTGACGTTGATGAAGGTGCCGATTGTCTTACTCAATAATCAGCGTCCCGGCGACTATGCTTACTCGGTGACGATCGATAACTTGGGCTCCGCGGAACGCGCCGTGGAGCACTTACTGGAACTCGGCCACCGGCGCATCGCTTATATCGGCCACGCGAACGGCTATGCGACAGAGCGGGACCGGCGGCAAGGCTACGAAACGGCTTTGATAAAGGCGGGAATTGCGCCGGATCCGGCCTTCATCCTGCAAGCGGACTCGTCGCCCGAGAGCGGCGCGCAGGCGGCTCAGCGGCTCCACCACTTAGGCGCTACGGCCATCTTCTGTTACAACGACATCACCGCGCTGGGCGTACTGGCTTTTGCGCGCGAACAGGGGATCGGCGTGCCGCGGGATTGGTCAGTCGTAGGGTTCGATGACTTATTCCTCAGTCAGCACTTACAACCGCCACTTACTACCGTGCGGCAACCGATGCATGAAATGGGCCGGCGGGCGGCCGAGGTGTTACTCGGATTGATTGCGGGCGAAGAAGATACCGCGCGCGTGCAAATGCCGGGCGAATTGATGGTGCGGCAATCGACCGGTCCGGCGGCTAAGACTTAGCGCAGGATCGGGCGGAGCACTTGGCCGTCCGGCGTGGTTCGGCCGGACAGGACAAAACCGGCCCAGAAATAGGGATGGGCGTAGCGTGAACCGCGGATATGCGCCAGCTTTGCCTGCCGCAGGGCGGAGGCCGAATTCAGAGTGGCACGCCGTTGACGATGGAACTCAACCATGAGGCCGGCAGTAGCGGCGTCCTCCACCTTCCAGAGGCTGGCAGCAACGGAGGCCCCGTCGGCGTAGATAAAGGACTGCGCGAGGCCAGCCAGGCCTTCCCCGGGTAAGTTCTCTCCCAACGCGGTTTCACAAGCCGACATGACAACCAAATCGGCACCTAGCTTGAGATTGACGATCTCATACACCTGCAAGAGGCTATCTTCCGGGCCGCCATCGCGACTCAGGGCCAGGGCGGAAAGTGGCGGGCGCGAGGGGTGCAGTAAGCCGTGCACGGCGAAATGCAGCACGGTGTAATTGGCAAGCGCGGGATCTTTTTTGAAACTGGCTTCGGTGGCCTCGGCACGGGTCCTCACCGTGGCGTCGGGAAACAGCTTGGCGATTTCCGCGATTTTGCGGCGGCTATAGGGCAATTGTCCGGCGGGCAAGGGGTCTCCATAGCCCAATAGCTTGGCTCCGCGCGAAGATCGGGGGATGCTTTCGAGCGCCGCCAGAACGCTCATCGAAGGCGCGTAGCTGAGCGTACGGACTCGCAGCAAGTAAGGAAGGTTGGTGACATCGAGGGCGCCGGCGGGGGCCGCTGTGAGTAAGACCTCAAAGGGTAGATAGTGGAGGATGCCATCGGGGACAATCACCAACTCCAACTGATTGGCGAGCAGGGGAGTAGCGGGGTGAACCAAGTCACGATAGAGGCCTTGCGCAGCCACGGCAAAGGCTCCGAGGCGCAGCGTGGAGGGGCTTTCGGTAATCGCCGCGCGTACCTCGCGGACGGCGCGCGTGATCTGCGCGACCGCCGGCAGGCGGACAATGCGCTGGCGGCGGGCGCTGACGGCAAAGAGACACGACTCGCCTTCGCCCAGCGCATACTCCAGTAAAACGCGCCGCATGCCGAGGCGGCCTTGCACTTCTGCCAGCCCCAGCGGCTGCAGGTTTTGAACGCCTCCGGCGGCGACTTTTGCCTGTTGCCACAAGAATAGGTCATGCTCTTGCTCCGCTTGCGCGAGTTCGCGGTGTAGGGAAGGAACGGTGGCCCTCACTGACGCGGCCGCCGGCGCGGTCGCCAGCCGGGTTTGAATGGAGGAGATGCGGCCGCGGAGGTCCTGTTCACGCGCCAAAGTTGTGAG
>JBBQQS010000474.1:0-4228 GCA_038215525.1 Bryobacterales bacterium | reverse complement strand
CATATTCCGATGTTCGCCCCGCAAAGTTACTTTGATTTGTATCCGGCGGACAAAGTAACTTTGCCGCCAATCAAAGCGGACGACTTAGACGACTTACCGCAACCGGCCAAAGAGATGGCCGCGTTCCGGCGGGATGAACATGAGCGGATCGTGCGGGAAAACAAATGGAAAGAGGCGGTACGGGCCTATCTGGCGAGTATCTCCTTTGCCGATGCCATGATTGGGCAGATGCTGGATGCCTTGGAGTCGAGCCCTTACGGGAAAAATACGACGATCGTCTTTTGGTCAGACAATGGGTGGCACTTGGGCGAGAAGCAGCACTGGCACAAGAGCACCTTATGGGAACGGTCGACGCATATCCCGATGATTTGGGCGGGTGCGGGCGTAGAGAAGCCCGGAGTTACCCGGACGCAGCCGGTGAACTTACTCGATATCTACCCGACGTTAGTGGATATCTGCGGCTTGCCGAAGCGGCCGGAACTCGAGGGAGCGAGTTTGGCGCCGTTGCTCAAGAACCCGAAGGCGAAGCGTCCACCGACGGTTTCGACGTATCTCGAGGGGAATCACTCGGTACGTGACGATCGCTGGCGGTATACGCGCTATCAGGATGGCAGCGAGGAGCTTTACGACCGGCGGGCAGATCCGAATGAATGGGAGAATCTGGCGGCGCAGTCGCGCTATGCGGGAATTAAGGGGCAGTTAGAGAAATTCATGCCGCGCCAGAATGCGAAGTCAGCGCCGGAGAAGGCGGCTTATGATTTTGACCCGGTGCGGCATGTTTGGCGGCTAAAGAATTAGGCGGCGGGTTGGCAGGTGTGGACGACGAGGGTAAGGCCGGCGATGTTTAAGGCGGTGCATTCATCTTCCCATTCGAAGAAAGCGATTTGCTTCCAGGCGAGCCGGGATATGGCCGAGAAAGGCTCAAGCCGGTGGTCGCCTTTGCGCATGATCAAAGGTGCGCCGGGAGCGCGGAGTTCGGCTTGCCAGCCGTCGCGTTCGAGGGCGGCGCAGAGGGTTTCGGCAACTTGCTGTAGGCGCTCGCGGACGCCGTTGGCGAATTGGCTCCCGACTAACTCGACCCCGGAAGCATCGATGATTTCGGGCAACTGCGCCACGGTGCGTCCTTCGAACTCATGGCCCTCGCCGGCGACTTCCCAGCGGGGCCGGTGAAACCGCGAGAGTACCGCGTTCCAGGCGAGGGGCTGGACGGTAGGCAGGCCGCGCTTGCGCGCCTCCCAAGCCATCAGGCGGGCTTCCAGTTCATCGAGATCCTTGAGGAGGGTCTGGGCGGGATCGGAAGTAACGTCGGCGGCTTCGGGCTGTCGTTCGACGGCGTCGATGCGGGCTTGGATGCTGGGATGGGTCTGGTAGCCGGCTTCGTCGGCCGGCGAGTCGCTCTCGTGCATCAGTTCCACGGGTACTTCATGGAGGAAATTGAGGACGGTGCCGGAACGGAAGCGACGGCCGAAATCGGTGAAGCCTTGAAGTAATGGCGGAGCCCAGCCAGCACGGAGCAAGGGCAGCATTTCGCTCTCGAAGAAGATGTGGAATTGAAACGAGAGGCGCTGATTCTTGGCCAGCACGCGCTGCACCACGTCGGAGCCGTAATGCTGGGCGGCGAAGCGATCGGCGGCTAGTTCCTGTTGGCGAGAGGCGGCCAGGCAAGCCCGGACGAAGGGCTCAAGGAGAAGTTGGAAGAGGGGAATCAACCAAGGTGCCCAGCGTTCGAGCGCGGAGAAGAGTCGGGCGACGGCCTTTTGTGTTTCGACAATCCAGGCCCACGCGAACATGCTGCCTCGGTAAAAGTGGCCGAGTTCGTGGGCCAGCAGGCCGGCCAGTTCATCGCGCTCGAGCACCGCAAAATAAGGCACGCCGATGGAGAGCACGCGTTGACTGCCGATGCCGGCGAAGCCCGAATAGAAGCCGGTGGCGGTGCGGGCGTCGGCGGTGAGCAGCACCAGCGACGGCACCGGCTGGCCGGTACGCTGCGCGACCTCTTCGAGGAAGGCGGCCAAGTGGGGCTGCTGCGCGGAATTGAGCGGAATGCCGTCCAGGGGCGAATTCGTCTTGCGGGGCACCACGGCCCAGGCGATCAGCATAGCCCCGGCGGCGATGGCGGCGAGCCAGGGGCCGAAGAGGACCAACTCCGGCACCGGTAGCGAGGTGGCGATTGCTAAGCAGACAAGCGGCGTCAGGGAGCAAAAGATGGCTCCCAGATAAAACGAAACAACTAAGACTGTCGTTCGGAGATGCGGCAAATCGTCCCTAACCTATAACTACCCGTTACAAAAGTAAAGGGGGGCGAGGCCGATCTCTTTACCTTCTTATTGATACCAGTTTACAGAAAGCTAGAGGGGGGAGTGGTGCGCCCGGAGAGATTCGAACTCCCGACCTAATGGTTCGAAGCCATTTGCTCTATCCAGCTGAGCTACAGGCGCACATGCGGAACCGTCCCTATCTTATCGCAGTGAAGCCCGGACGGATGCGGATGAGCACTTGCGTGGGCATTCCACTCGAACGGTAGATGCGCTGCGTGGCCCGGCGGAAGTCGCTTTCCCTGGCCTGATTGATGTTAAGGAACTGCTGCGGGTTGCGATCGACCAAGGGGAACCACGTGCTTTGGATCTGGATCATGAGGCGATGGCCGGCACGAAGGGTGTGGAAGACGTCGTTGACAGTGAACTCCACTTTGGCGGGCTCACTGGGGACGAAGGGCCTGGGGTTATCGAAACCGTCGCGAAACTTGCCGCGCATCACTTCGCCGCGGATCAACTGCTGATAGCCGCCCATGCGGACCTTGGTGGGGTTGGGGTCGGGGTCCGGATAGTTGTCGGGGTAGACGTCGATCACCTTGACGATGAAGTCCGAGTCAGTACCGGTGGTGGAGGCCCAAAGGCGATGGGTGATGTCGCCGGCGAGCGTGAGGTCCTCGGTGAGTTCGCTGGTCATGTAAGTGAGCACGTCGGGGCGGCGGGAGGCGAAGCGCTGGTCGGCGGTCATGTACTCCACCAGCATGCCGGGCCCCGTTTTGTCGATATAGGGGACGGGCTTGGCGGGGTCGCTCACGTACTCGTCGAAGGCGGCGGACTCGGTGGGCGCGTCGAAGTTGAGCAGGCCGTTGGCATGGAGGTAAAGGGTGGCGGGCTTGGCCGTGGCGGGCGGCCAGGTTTCGCTGCGCACCCATTGATTGGCGCCGGTCTCGAAGAGAATCGTCTTCACCGGCTTCCAATCGCCCGCGGACTTGAGGTGCTTGCGGACAAAAGGGAACTCGACGTGCTCCTGATACCAGGGCCCAGTCTTGTCGTTGAAGCGGATGTCGCCTAACTGCTCGTCGGTGCCGGAGCGGTACCAGCAGCCATGGCACCAAGGGCCCATCACCAGCGTGTGCTCAGTGGTGGGGCTTTGCTTCTCCAGAGTCTTGAAGAGTTGCAAGGCGCCATAGAGGTTTTCGGCATCGAACCAGCCGCCCACGGTGAGCACGGCGGGCTTGATCCCCTTCACGTGCGGACGCAGGTTGCGGGCCTTCCAGAACTCGTTGTAAGTGTCGTTCTTCATCATCTCGTTCCAGAAGGGGATGTCGTTCTTGAAGTGCTTTTCGTTGGCGTTGACGAGGGGGCCGAGGCGGAGGAAGAAGTCGTAGCCGTCGGGCGTCTTATGATCGAAGCGATCGGCGGCGGTGGTACGGGGCTCGGGACGCGGGCGGCCGAAGCTGGCGAGGAAGTTGAAGGCGTGGGGCAGGAAGAACGCGCCGTTGTGGTGGAAGTCGTCCCAGAACCAGTCGGCGATGGGGGCCTGGGGCGAGGCGGCTTTCAGGGCCGGGTGGCGGGCCAGCAGGCCGGTGGCGGTGTAGTAGCCGGGGTAGCTGATGCCCCACTGGCCCACGCGGCCGTTGTTTTTGGGGGCTTCCTTGCTTTTGAGCAGCCACTCGATGGTGTCGAAGGTATCGGTGCTTTCGTCCACGTCGGCCTTGCCTTGGTGGGTGTCCTTTTCGGGGCGCACATCCACGAACTGGCCCTCGCTCATGTAGCGGCCGCGCACATCCTGGTACACGAAAATGTAGCCTTCGTGCAGCATCGTCGAGCTGGGGCCGAGCAGCGAGATGATGCACGAGGGCTACATTTTCGTGTACCAGGACGTGCGCGGCCGTTACATGAGTGAGGGCCAGTTTGTGGATGTTCGTCCCGAAAAGGAAGTCCACAAGGGCAAAACCGACATCGACGAGGGCACC
>JBBQQS010000473.1:0-4229 GCA_038215525.1 Bryobacterales bacterium | reverse complement strand
GTCCGAAATTCCGATCGACCGGTACGGCCGGTTGCTACCCGCGCGGCCCAGCATGAAGGTGATCACGCGGGTCATGTCCGTCTGGTAGGCGATCGCCTGCAGCTCAATCATCAGCTTGGCGTGTTCTTCAAAGCTCTCGGGCGTCGAATCGGGGCGCGCCATGGCTATGTTGGTTTGCGCCGATTGCAGTTCGGCCTTCTGGATGCGGCGCTCGATGTCGCGGATGGAGTCGAGATACTCGCTCAGCTTGCCGCGGTCGCGCGTGCCGAGATCGGTCTGCAAGCGGTCGATGCTGCCGGCCACGTAATCGAGAATGCTGCGCTGCTTGTTGAGGGCCAACTTCCGCTCAGCCGGATCCGCAGTGCCGCCCTCGCCAAAAAGGCGCTCGAAGATAATCCGGGGGCTCGCTTCCATCGGCAGCGGACTGGTCGGCGTCTTCCAGGACACCGTATTCGTGTACGCGCAGCTATAGTTTTGATCGCAAGCGCCCGCCAAGCCCGGCGCTTCGAGCGACAGCTCCAGTGAGCTCAACTGCGTGTGCTTGCCCATTTCGCGCGCCGCAATCTGGTCGGCGGAGATACCACAGCCGATATTGGTTTCCGAGCGCCGCGGATGCACGCCCGTCAGCCACGTGGCGCCTTCGCGCGCATGGTCGCCCGGCCCATCGCCCAGCGCGCGCCCCTGCACCTGGGCCAAGCCCGTCAGGACGCTGAGGTTCGCACGGAAAGGCTCCAGCGCCTTCATCGCCGGCGTGAGCTCAAAGCCAGCGCCCACGGCGCTAGGCGTCCAGCGATCCATGATCATGCCTACCGGATGATAGATAAACGCCAACCGCGCTGGCGGCGGCATGGCCGCGGCCAACGCCGGGCGCATCGCATCCAGCACCGGCAATGCCAAAACGGTTCCGGCGCCACGCAACAGCGTGCGGCGCGACAAGGCCTTCTGGGTAATGATCATCGCACTCTCCTCATTTGAAATGGCGCGCTTTCGACGATGGCGGTTACCAGGGCGGACATTCGATAATTGTCGGCCGCCATTTGGCGGGCAATCAAACGGACCGTCGGCCGGTCGCGCGCTTCGAGTCCGCGCCCCAGCGCGTAGGTAAGCAACTTCTCCACCATCGTTTGTACAAATTCGTCCCGATGCTGATTCAGCAGCAACTGTTTCAGGCCCCCGGGCCCATCGAACTCCTGGCCATTGGGCAGCTTGCCCTTGGCGTCCACCTTCGCGCCGCCATCGTCGCCGCGCCACTCGCCCACCGCATTAAAGTTCTCGAGCGCAAAGCCGATCGGGTCCATCCGGCTATGGCAGGAAGCGCACACGGCATTCGAACGATGGGTCTCCATCGCCTCCCGCAGGCTCAGCCTACGGCCATCCTTGGCCTTGGCCTGCAACTCCGGTACATCGGCTGGGGGCGGCGGCGGCGGCGTCCCCAGCAGATTCTCGAGGATCCACTTGCCGCGCTGCACCACCGAGGTGCGGTTCGGATACGAGGTCACCGTTAAAATACTGCCCTGCCCCAGCAGCCCGCCCCGGCGCGTATCCGGCAATTGCACCTGACGAAAGTGCGCGCCGTAGACGCCGGGAATACCGTAATGCTCGGCCAAGCGTTGGTTCAGATAGGTGTAGTTCGAATCGAGCAGTTCAAGCGCGCTGCGCTCATTGCGGAAGATATTGGCCAAGTAAAGCTCGGTTTCGCGCTGGAAGCCTTGGCGCAGGTTCTCGTCGAAATTCGCGAAGATGTCCACATCGGGCTTGGCGTTGGCCAGGGTGCGCAGAAAGAGCCATTGGCCGCCGAAATTGGTGATCAACGCATCGGAGCGCGGGTCAGCCGTTAGCCGCTTGATCTGCGCCCGCAGCACCTGCGGCTGGCGCAATTTGCCTTCGCCCGCCAGGCGCAGCAACTCATCATCCGGAATGCTGCTCCACAGGAAAAACGACAACCGTGAGGCGAGTTCATAGTCATTCAACGCATGGACGGTGCCCGGCGCCATCCCCTTGGGGTCGCGCTCAATGCGGAACAGAAAGTCCGGCGACACCAGCATCGCCTGCAAGCTTTGGCCGATGGAATCGTCAAAGTCCATGCCCTGTTTCCGGTTCTCTAGGAAGAAGCGCAGCAGGGGGCGCACGTCCACTTCGGCGACGGGCCGGCGGAACGCGCGCTTGGCCAGCGCACTCAGAATCGTGCGGGCACAGGGCTCTTCCTCGGCGGGCTTCGTGGGATGGCAGGCAAAGATCCTGGTGCGGCTGGCGGTCTGCCCGCGGCCCGTGGGCTCGTAAGGGCCGGCCACCATCGTCAGCGCAACATCGGGCGGCGGCGCGCCGGTGCGCTGCGGCACCGGCCAACGTTTGACGCTCACGCCGTCGATCCGCAAGTCCATGTCGACTGACTTGTCGCCCGGCCCGCCCGGCCCGCCGCCACCAAAGCCCGGAAACCGGCCCCCGGCGCGCATCGCCACCTCCGGCCGTGCCGACTCGCGCAGGAACGTCACGACCACCGCGTGGGTACCGGCCTTGATCGGCAGCTTCAACCGATAGGGCGTCGGTAGCGCGCCATCGCCGGTGGAGCCGGCCAGGTTTACCTTAATGTCGTATTGCGCGTCGAGCGAGAAATGATGGCGAAAAGCCAAGCCACCGGCCGCGCCCAGCGGCAGCTCATCGGCACTCGGCGCGCGCTTCTGGCTGCGGACCGTCGTGCCGTAAGTGCTCTCCTCCGGCTTCATCTTCAAGTCGCCAATCGCCTGCCGGCTCACCAAACGCGCCACGGAGAGATAGCGTTCCAGCAGCGAAGGCGACATCGACAGCAGATCCGCCATGTTGTCAAAACCGAAGCCACTCTCGTCCACCGGCAATTGCAGGCCCGGCTGCGTGTCAAGCCCCAGCAGGTCGCGCACGGCATTGCTATAATCCATCCGATTCAGCCGGTGCGGCATCGGCGCGCCAGGGTCGGGCTTGGCGACCGCCGCGCGATCGAGCGTTTCGGCCACCGTCTTGGTAAACGTGGCGAGCGTCGCCGCATCGGGACGGGGCATCCCGGCCGGGGGCATCGCGCCGGATTGCACCTGCCGCAGCACCTTCTCCCAGGTGGCGGCATCGTCGCCGGCTTTGGCGAAGTCCAAACCGCTCAGCACCAAGCCGCCGGCCTTCATGGCCGGGCTATGGCAGCCGGTGCAATAACGGTCCAGCATCGGATGCCGTTGGGCTAGGGCGAGTCCCGAAATCAGGAAGAAACCAGTAATTTTTCGCAAGAAGAGGCTCGTGAGTCTGACGTAGAAATTATATCACCCGCCCTAAAACATTCTTTGCACTAGTGGGCCTGAAAGGGTCCGCTCTCCGGCCAGTAGACCTGGGCCCGCACCAATTCCGCAATTTGCCGCACGTGTCCCAAATCGTGATTCACCCAGGTGTTTAGCAATTGCTCGAGCGTAAACCGTCCCCGCTTGGGATGTTGCGCCGCACGCGCCAAGTCGGCCGGCTCCAGCGCCCGCAGCACCAACAAGGCCTCCTCACGCTGCCCTTCCCAATGCGCGAAGGACTCGTCCGGATCATTCTTCGAATAGGCCCCCGCCGCATAGAAGGCCTTCTCGTCGTAAGGCTCCACCGGAGCTTCGTTCGCCGCCAGAATCGCATCCATCCGGCTGCGGAAAAGATGACCTTCCACCTGCGAAAGGTGCTCCAGCACCTCGGCAATCGACCACCGGTCCGGAGCCGGTTTCCGCATCGCGACGTCATCAGGGACATTGGCCATCAGCATCCGCAGGATGTCGGGAGTGCTGGTCATTTGGTCGAGAGCGGGATGGTGCAAAACCTTGCTCGGCATCCCTCGATTCTAATAGTAAAAAGGCGGTTGGTGAGGGTCGAACTGGCAGATGGATTCGTGGAAACCAACCCGCGACAGCCTTGCGATCCCGTTGAAGCTTAATTCGACTGTGGATATCGCGCGAGGCTAAGCTGTCCCTGCGGGAGCAATTGAGCTCGCAACTGCTGTTTGGCATTCTGAGCGGGAAACTGGCTCCGGGTGAGAAGCTACTCAGAGTGCGGAACTTGGCGCGACACCTGAAGATCCATGGCAACACGATGCTGGCCGTCTACCTCGACCTGGCACAATGCGGCTGGATGCACGGGCAGACGGGCAGTGGAGTGTTCGTGCGGCGACTGGCGCTGCCGAGTGCGGGCGATGGGCTGGATGAGTTGGCGCGGGGCTGGTTGGCCGAGGTGGGGCCGGAGGT
>JBBQQS010000472.1:0-4244 GCA_038215525.1 Bryobacterales bacterium | reverse complement strand
GGGCCACGACTAAAACCGGGGTACGGAAGAGCCGAACGAACCCGAGCTTGGCCCGAACCTGCCGCTGCCCGAAAGCCTTGGATCCCACCGCCGAAATCGCCGCCGGCTCACTTCGGCGCGTAGGCACCAACGGCGCTGCCTGCAGCAACGCCGCCAACAAAAACAAAAGTGGAGCTAAGCGCGTTATGCCTCGGCCTCGCTCGCTGCCGCCTCAAGTTCCGCTGGCGCCTCCAACTGCGCCGGCTCGGCCGGCATCTCGCCCGGCACCTTGCGCGCATGGTCAAAGAGGAAATTGCGCGTCTTCCAATCGCGGATCTGGCTTGCCACGTTTGCCATCGCGCCATCTTTTTCCCAACGCTGCCGCACGGCGATCGGCGGCTCTCGCCGTTCCCGCGCCACGCGCTGAATCTCGCGATCCAGATCTTCCTGCGTAGCGTCAATCGACTCGGCCTTCGCAATCCGGTCCATCAGCACGCTCGCCCGCACCTGCCGCGCCGCCGTCTCCTTGCGCGCCTCGCGGATCTTCTCCCAATCGAGGTTCATCTGCCGCGGATCGCCGCCGTTTTCCTGCACCATGCGCAGGTAGTTCTCGACGTCGATCTCAATCTGCCGGTCGATCCACGCATTCGGCACCGGGAACGGATGCGCGTCCACCAGCGTATCGAGCAGCAGCCGCTTTGAACCTTCCTGCGCGCTGCCTTCCTTGCCCCGCAACAACTGCGTCCGCACCGCGTTGCGCAACTCGTCAAAGGTCTGGAAATCGCCCAAATCCTTGGCAAAATCGTCGTTCAGCTCCGGCAATTCTTTCCGCCGCAGTTGATTCAGTTGGATGTGGAAGCTCACCTTCCGGCCGGCCAACTTCTCGTGGGTATAGTCCGCCGGATAGTCCACCGTCACGTCCGTGCTTGCCCCGGGTTCCAGGCCCGTAATCCCGGCCGTAAACTCCGGCATCGTGCTGGCGGCGCCGATCTCCAATTGCAGATCCTTCGTGCTCACCGGCTCGCCTTCGACGCCCGACGTGCTTTCGAGATTCACCACCGCAAAGTCGCCCAGCTTCGCCGGACGCGGCTCTTCGTTCACGAACTGAGCCTTATCCTCGCGGATCTCGCCGATGCGCTTGTCGAGCTCTTCGTCTTCCACCACCGGCTCGTTGTAGATTACTTCGACGTTGCGATAGTCACCCAGCTCAAACTCCGGCATCACCTCAAAGCGCGCCTTAAACGACACGTCCGTGCCCTCAAGAAACTTGAGCTCCAAAATGTCCGGACGGCCCACCACCGGGATTTTGTCCGCCTGAAAGCGCTCCTGCAACACCTTTGGAATCAAGGATTCCAGCGTCTCCTGCCGGATTTCCGCCGCAAACTTTTGCCGCACAATCCCCATCGGCGCTTTGCCGGGACGAAATCCAGGCAGCCGCACTTTTTGCGTATAGCCCTGCGCGATCCGTTCGCTTTCTTTCTCCACCTCGTGTGCCGCGATGGTGAACTCTAATTCGTGTTGACAACCTTCAATCAGCGCCATGGCTTACATCAATCTCATTTATGGGGAAAAGTCAAAAAAACAGGCTAGACGGCCTGCTCTCCTAGCATTGTAACAGTCCAAGCATTGGAAAAGCCGCACCCCCGAAGGCGTGCGGCTTTTCCTTCATGCTCCGGTCAGCTTAGGGCTCCAGGAAGCCCTTTGGGAGTGGTCCGCCGTTGCGGCCCACGGCCGGAATCTCCAGTAGTTCGTCTTCCACGCCGAACAAATTGGGAATCGGGAAACCAAACGGCGTTTTGTGCCCATTGGGGACAAAGAGCTGCGGATGGTCAAACGGCGCCTTCTGCTGCACCACACGGTCGTCGGTGAGCGCGGTAGTCAAGAACGCCACCAGGTCATCGATCTCCTGCGGCGTCAGGTTCAGCTTGCCGATTTCGAAGTCGATAAACTGGACGTTCTGATCGCGGAAGTCGCCTCCGCGATTGTAGAACTCCACCACCTGCCGGATCGTCGACTGGCCGCCATTGTGGAAGTAAGGCGCCGTCAGCGACAGATTCCTCAAGTTCGGAACCTTGAATGCGCCTTTGGCGGACGTCCGCTCCCCGAACTGCAGCGGCGGATTGGCCGGCGTGCTGCCGACGATGTTCGGATAAAAAAGCGTCAGCAACTCCTGGCTCGGAATCTGGCTCGGGGGCGTCGTCAGCAATTCCGCGATCGAGAGCGGGTTGCCAAATGGGTCCTTATTGCCCAAACCCAAGTCCTCGCTCGTCGGCCGGACGCCGATGTTATAAAAGCTCTGATCGTAAATCACGGTCCCGCATTGGCCGTTTGGCATGCGCTCGATGATTTCGCCGGGTTCGCCATTGGCGCCCAATAAGATCCGCACCGAACTGTTGGTGGTCTCCGCGCCAGAGTGGCACGCCGAGCACGCCGCTTGCCCGGTGAACACGGCCAAACCGCGGATTTGCTGGGCATTGAGCGCGTTCGCATTGCCGTCGAAGAAACGGTCCATCGGCGCGTCATCCGAAATCAGCGTCATTTCGTACAGTTGCACCGCCAGTCCGAAGAACAATGAAAAATTGTATTCAGCCAGCGTGAACTCATGCGGCAGCAACGCTCGGTTGGGGCGCGGCACATAGCTGAGCGTCCCGTTTGAGGCGCGGGAAACAATCAGGTTCGATTGCCACCACCCCGGCTGAAACGCCGTCTCCACCAGATTCTTGTAAGTCGTGTTTAAGCCCGCCTGACCCGGCCGCGTGTCGGCTAGCGCGCCCATCACGCTATCGGTCGGGGAGACCTTTTGCTTGGCCAAGGGCTTTGCCGAGATCAACCGCTTCCCCACCGATTGGAAGTCGCGATTCAACGCGCCCATTTCTCTATCGCTCAACGGCGGACCCACCGCTTGCGAAGCCAATCCACCATTCTCAATCCGCAGCTTCACCGGCGCCAGCGAAGTTAGCCCTGTCGCCCGCAGCACGCGCGCGTTCGGATCCCGCGCCCCGTGCTCGTTCACGCCGTTAAACAGATTGTCCGCGCGCCCATCCCAAAACTGACGCCGGTTGAATGCCGAGTTGATCACCGTCGGCGTGTTGCGCGGCTCCGAGCGGCGCGTGTTGAGCCCGCTCAGATTGAATGTCGAGTCATACCTCGGTATCCGCACGTCCGACCCTTCGCCCGCAATCGCCAACAAAAATTGGCTTAGCTGCACACCCTGGCTCGCCACGACATCGTCGATCGACCGCAGCACCGTCGACCGCCGATTCGTCGGATCCGACACCTTGTGTAGCGGGAAATCGTTCAGCGTTAGCTGTTGATTCGGCCCGCGCAGATGGATGGTCGTGTTCGTATTGTTCTGGCCACCCGGATTCACCTGATTCTTCGACCGCGGATCGGCCCCGCCCCGGAAATGACACGATCCGCACGATTGGATCCCGTCACTGCCCACCTGCATGTCCCAAAACAGCGCCTTGCCCAGCACGATCGCCGCCTGGCGGTCCCGGATGTAGGCGGTCAAGTTGGGGGGCGTGGGCACCGGTACCAGTTTCAATTTTCCCGGGCCCGGATTTACATCCGGAAAAGGGTTATTCGCACACCCACCTTCGCGTTCCGCCGCCAGCAGGTTCGGCATCGTGCCGCTGGTGCATAACACCAGCGCCAACAATGCTGAAACCGCCCGGCGAGAGGAGAATAGAATCTCTTTCATGGGTCTTTCCTTCCGCTCCCCCAATTCGCTCCAGGGGAGACGCTCAAGCTTAACTACGAAGGATTAATATTTAATTACCTTTATAACCATTCCCGGTTAATTCTCAATTTGCCGCTAGCCTCGCTGCAGCGCATAATTGACTAGAACGCAATGCCTGACCCTCGCCGTCCTCTTCTGCGTCGTCGTCACTGTGCAGGTACGCTGGGCATTGGGGCTGGGACGATGGCGTGCGCACTGCCGCGTTCTTCCTGCAAAATTCGGCTAGCGCCGTGTGGCCGGCTGCCTGGCTGTGGTTTTGTGTCGATTTCCCCGATCGCCGCAGTCGCCCTTTCCTGCATCCCCTCCGCCTCTTTTTCGGCGTTTCGGGCCTCATCCTTGCCGCCATCGGCGGCTCCCTCGGCGCGTGGTACGCCACCCAACCTGAGGCCGCCCCCTAGGAGCCGCTTCTCGCCTATCTGCCGCCAGGCACCTCTAGCCTGCTCAACTATGGCCCCATCTTCCTCAGCTTCGCCGCCCTCTTTCACCGTTTCTTCCGGCGAACGCAAGCCCGATCAGCGTCGCC
>JBBQQS010000471.1:0-4247 GCA_038215525.1 Bryobacterales bacterium | reverse complement strand
TCACTCTCGGCGATTACCGTATCTTCCCAAATTGCTTTTGCCATACCTCTATCTTGATACTTTGTTGGCACCTCTGCGGTGGCCGGTGCGTATTCTCTTTCATGACCAAACCAATCCGACCAGGCATCGTCTAAGCGCCATGAGTCTTTTGCCTGACTTTCGGTATGCTCTCCGCGCCATCCGCCGCAGCCCTCTTTTCGCTACGGTCGCTATTCTCTCGCTGGCCTTGGGCATCGGTGCCAATACGGCCATCTTCACCTTGATGGACCAACTGATGCTCCGGCCCCTGCCGGTCAAAAATCCCGACCAATTGGTGATGCTCTATCAGCGTGGCTCGCACAATGGCAACAACATGGGCGATCGCATGCAGAGCTATCCCATCTACCAGGACTTTCAACAGAAGGCCGCCTTGCTTTCCGAAGTTTTCTGCCGCCGAACGATTGAGTCGTCGGTTAGTGTCAACAATCAAACCGAACGGGTGGATGCTGAATTGGTTTCGGGCAATTACTTTACCGCTTTGGGGGTAAAGCCAGCGCTGGGGCGCGTGCTCAATTCCCGCGAGGACGATCGCCAATATCTCGGCCATCCGGTGGCCGTCCTGAGTTATGACTATTGGGTGAATCGATTCGCTAAGGACCCGACAATACTCGGCCAGAAGATACTCGTGAATAACTATCCGCTTACCGTTGTGGGCGTCTCCGCCGAAGGCTTCGCCGGCCTGGACCCCTCTCGCTCCACTCAGTTGCGCGTCCCGATCCAAATGATGCCCGTGATGGTTCCGCAGTGGACTTTTCTCAAAATGGACGATCGCCGCTCCCGCTGGGTGCAGGTCTTTGCGCGGCTCAAGAACGGGCAGACGTTGGAAACCGTAAAGCCCCAATTACAGGTGCTCTTCCGCCAGATTCGAGAATATGAAATGACCTTACCTGCAGCTCGCACCTGGAGTAACTACATGCGAGCGCGCTTTATGGATGGCACCATCGATTTGAGTGCGGCTTCCTCCGGGTACTCCCAACTCCGCAACAGTTTCTCTACCGCGCTCATCGTCTTGATGTGCATGGTAGGTCTGGTATTGCTGATTGCCTGCGCTAACGTCGCGAACTTACTCATCGCCCGCTCTTTCTCCCGCCAGAAAGAGATTGCAGTTCGACTTTCCCTCGGCGCGAGTCGCGGTCAGTTGGTGCGGCAATTACTCGTCGAGAGCCTTCTGTTAGCCTTCGCCGGCGGGGTGGCCGGCGTCGCGCTGGCCGTCGCCATGACCAAGGGTTTACTCGCCCTCGTCCCATCGGAAGGTAGCCCATTGTTAATCCGCGCTGAGCCGGACTCGCGGATCCTGATCTTCACCTTGTCACTCACGGTTCTGACCGGCCTGGTCTTTGGCCTGGTGCCGGCTTTGCGCGCCAGCCGCCCCGACTTATGGTCCACTCTGAAGGACGCCGTCGGCTCCGTCAGCGGCTCCGGCGGCTCACTCTATCTGCGCAAAGGTTTGGTGATGGCCCAAGTGGCTTTAAGTTTCCTGTTACTCTTCGGTGCCGGTTTATTCGTGCGCAGCTTGTTCAATCTACAAGCCACCGACACCGGCTTCGACGAGATGGATAACTTAGTCACGTTTCAGGTGTCGCCGGCCCTCAATGGTTATGACGGGCTCCGCGCCACTCGACTTTACACGGACTTACTAGAGCAGATTCGAGCATTGCCGGGAATCAAGTCGGCTAGCCTCGCTTCCGTCGCGCTCCTATCCGGCAATGAATGGGACAGTACTATGTCGGTGGAAGGCCACACCGCCAAAGATGGCGAAGATATGCAGGCCTTCATAAACTCGCTCTCTCCCGGTTACTTCGAAACCATGGGTATCTCGCTCCTCGAAGGCCGGGACTTCGATCGCCGCGATATTAAAGAAGATGCCAAAGTGGCGATCGTCAATCAGCGTTTCGCGAAGCATTACTTTGGCGACCGTAGTGCCATTGGCCGTCATTTGGGCCGCGGTAGTCGACCCGATACTAAGCTCGATGTCCAGATCATCGGCGTCGTCGAGGATACTCTCTACGAAGGCCCGCGCGAAGGCGTTCGCCGTCAGGTCTTCGTCCCAAACTGGGGTAAGCAGGGCGTCGCTTTCTATGTCCGCACGTCGCTTGGCTCTCACTCGGCCCACGGCTTACTGCGCACGGCGGTGAAGAAGCTGGATGTTGGGTTGCCCATCTACCAGATGAAGACCTTGGCGGCCCAGTTAGACGAGACCTTACTTACCGAACGCCTAATCGCCCTACTCTCCGCCGGCTTCGGCATGCTGGCGACCCTGCTGGCGGCGATCGGCCTCTACGGCGTCATGGCCTTCGTGGTCGCTCGCCGCACGAAGGAACTCGGCCTGCGGATGGCCTTGGGCGCCCAGCCTCGCGAAGTGATCTGGATGGTGATGCGGGAGGTGCTGACGCTGTTGGGCCTTGGGCTGTTAGTGGGAGTTCCCACCGCGATCTTATTGGGCCGCTATGTGGCGGCGCAGTTGTACGGCATCGAGGCGAACGACCCTTGGGTGGCCGGCACTTCGATGCTACTGCTGATCCTGGTTGCCAGCTTGGCGGGATTCATCCCCGCTCGTCGCGCTAGCCGCATCGACCCGATTGTAGCTCTGCGCTATGAGTAACGTAAAATGATCCGGTGACCCGTCGTCTCTTCAACCAAACCGCCCTTGCCGCCCCATTGGCCGCGGCCGACACGACACCGAACGTGGTGGTGATCCTTTGCGATGACCTGGGTTACGGCGACGTGCGCGCCTTCTTTCCCGAGTCCAAGATGTCCACTCCTCGCATGGACGCCTTGGCTCGCGAAGGCCTGCGCTTTGTCGATGCTCATTCGCCCTCGTCATTGTGCACGCCCACTCGCTACGGCTTACTTACGGGTCGTTGTTGCTGGCGTACTTTCTTGAAGCAAGGCGTCCTCAACGGATATTCTCCGTCACTGATTGAGCCCGGTCGAGAGACAATCGCCTCGCTACTAAAGAAACAGGGCTATCGAACCGGAGGCTTTGGTAAGTGGCACTTAGGTTTAGGTACGGCGGCGAAAACTGACTTTACTCAGCCCTTGCGACCTGGCCCATTGGACCAAGGCTTCGATGAATACTTCGGAATTCCCGCTTCGCTGGATATGCCACCCTATGTCTTTGTCGATGGCGAGCGTGTTCAGGAACAACCGACAAAGACAATTGAGACCAATGGAGAAGTGAAGCGCGGCCCCTACTGGCGCGGCGGTCCGATTGCGCCTAGCTTTCAAATGGAGGAAGTGGTGCCCAAGATCACGGATCGCGCCTGTAAGTTTATCGACGCCGCAGTGAAAGCGAAGCAGCCTTTCTTTGCGTACGTTCCTTTACCGGGTCCACACACGCCTTGGGTGCCTTCTAAGCCTTTTCAGAAAAGGTCGAAAGCTGGCCTTTACGGAGACTATGTTGAGGAGATCGATGCCTCCATTGGTAAGATCGTCGACCAGTTACAAGCCTCTAGTGTGGCGGCCAACACGTTAGTGATGGTAACCAGCGATAACGGCGCTCCCTGGGAGAAGCGTGACTCGGATGAGGCCGCCGGCCACTGGGCCGACGCGAATTGGCGAGGCCAGAAGAGTGATATCCAAGAAGGCGGCCATCGGGTTCCGTTTATTGTCCGTTGGCCCGCAAAAGTGAAAGCCGGCAAGGTATCCAGTCAGTTACTCTGCCATACCGATATCTTCGCCACCGTGGCAGATTTGGTGGGTGCCAAGCTCACTCCCGGTATGGCCGAGGATAGTTACTCATTCGCGCCGGTTCTAATGGGTGCGGCCAGGAGCCGTCGCCAAGCCGTGGTACACCATGCCGGAAACGGGATGTTCTCGATTCGTTCCGGGGAGTGGAAGTTAGTCCTGGGCCGTGGCTCTGGCGGGTTCACTTCACCGGCAGCGATTAATCCCGGCTCGGGCGAGCCGATCGGGGAGCTTTACCACTTGAAAGAGGATCCGCACGAAGATCGGAACCTTTATGCCAAAATGCCACAGGAAGTGAAGCGGCTTACCGATTTACTCAATAACTGGCGTTCGGCCGACCACAGCCGGTAACTTACTCTGGTTTATGCACCTTAGTCCGCGCCGCCTCGCGCTGAGCCGCGGGCAGCGTGACATTGAAGCTAGCCCCGTAACCATTGGTTTGGTGATACACATAGCTCTGCCAAGGGTCTTGGTCCTCCATGCGCGGATCGCCGGTTTCCTTGAGATACTTTTCGAGGCGA
>JBBQQS010000470.1:0-4299 GCA_038215525.1 Bryobacterales bacterium | reverse complement strand
GGCTGGACGTCCTTCAGGAGCTCGATGTCTCGTTTATGATTGACGCGGCGGGCTTCGTTGGCGGATTCATCGCCGTTGAAGCCGATCTGGCGCTTGCCGACGCGGCGGGAGATGATACGCTCCAGGCCCACGAAGGCGCCGCCGCAAATGAAGAGGATGTTCGATGTGTCGACAGGCGTGAATTCCTGGTGCGGATGCTTGCGGCCGCCCTGCGGCGGCACGTTGGCGATGGTGCCTTCCAGGATCTTCAAAAGGGCTTGTTGAACGCCTTCGCCCGAGACGTCGCGGGTGATGGAAGGGTTTTCGTCCTTGCGCCCGATCTTGTCGATTTCGTCGATGTAGATGATGCCTTGCTGGGCGCGTGTGACGTCCCAATCGGCGTTCTGCAGCAGACGGAGGATGATGTTTTCGACGTCCTCGCCCACGTAGCCGGCTTCGGTTAGGGTGGTGGCGTCGACGATGGCGAAAGGCACATCAAGGATGCGGGCCAAGGTCTGCGCGAGTAGCGTTTTGCCGGTGCCGGTGGGGCCAATGAGCATGATGTTGCTCTTGGCCACTTCGACGTCGTTGCCGCGCGTTTTGTTCATCTGGATGCGCTTGTAGTGGTTATAAACTGCGACGGCAAGCTTCTTTTTGGTTTCTTCCTGGCCGATCACAAACTGGTCGAGATACTCTTTAAGCTCGAGCGGCTTGGGTAACTTGTTGGGTCCTACCTGCGCATGGTCAGTCTTGTCGTCTTCGAGGATCGAGTTGCAGACGTTGATGCATTCGTCGCAGATGTAGGCGCGGGGATAGTCAGAGGGCGAGGAGATTAGTTTGCCGACGACGTCCTGGCTTTTGTGGCAAAAAGAACACCGAAGGGTATCGTCGGAACCGGAACGCTTCACGCGGCCTCCCGCCGGCGGATGGTGGTGGCCCGGAAACTGGCGTACTGGGCGTTTTGTACCAACGAACTGAGGTGATTTTGCACGCGGTGACTCTGAAGACCAGTATAACAGCGCCCCTCATTCGCAACACCCCCTTTTTTGGTGTTTCCACCTGGCCGAAAATGCTGATACCCTACCGCAATGGGCAGTGCACGGTGCTGCTAAAGGAGTCCTCGATGCTGAAGTTGAAGGTAAACGGCAAAAGCCGCAATTTCGATGGCGATCCCGCCATGCCACTCCTGTGGTTCCTGCGCGATGAACTCACCCTGACCGGGACGAAGTTCGGCTGCGGCATGGGACTCTGCGGAGCCTGCACGGTGCACTTGAATGGCGAAGCCGCCCGTAGCTGCACGACGCCCATGAGCGAAGCGGCCGGCAAGACGGTGACGACGATTGAGGGCTTAAGCACCCAGGCCAACCATCCGGTGCAGCAGGCCTGGAAGCAATGCAATGTGGCCCAATGCGGCTACTGCCAGAGCGGACAGATTATGCAGGCCTCGGCGCTGCTGAAGGTGACTCCGAAGCCGACCGACCAACAGATTGACCAGGCGATGCAGGGCAACATCTGCCGCTGCGGCACCTATCAGCGAATTCGTTCGGCGATTAAGATGGCCGCAGGCCAGTCCGTACAGGCGGTGAAGGCATGATCAACGTAACTCGACACTCCCGACGCGGCTTTTTGGGCCAGATGTTTTCGGCCGGCACGCTTATCTTGGGTGCGGGCCCCATGGTGCTCGAAGGCGCGCAGACCGCCGCATCCTGGATGCCCAATGTCTTTGTCGCTATTGCGCCTAATGGCCTGGTGACCATCGTCACGCATCGCTCCGAGATGGGTACCGGCATCCGCACGGCGCTACCGCTGGTGCTAGCCGAGGAGATTGACGCCGATTGGAAGCGTGTGAAGATTCAGCAGGCCTTGGGCGATACCAAGTACGGCTCGCAGAATACCGACGGCTCCTGCTCCATCCGCGACTTCTACGAGGTGCTGCGCGATTCGGGCGCATCGGCGCGGCTGATGCTTGAGCGTGCCGCCGCCGCCAAGTGGGGCGTGCCGGTGGGCGAAGTGGAAGCGCGCAATCACGAGGTGGTGCATACTAAATCCGGCAAAAAGCTTGGCTTTGGCGAACTTTCCGCTTTGGCCGCCAAACAGCCGGTGCCCAAGAAAGAAGAGCTAACTTACAAGCCCGCGTCCAAGTATCGCTATGTCGGCAAGGACATTCCGATCATCGACCAGGACGATATCGTGGCCGGCAAGGGCACCTTCGGCATGGACGCCCGCGTGCCGGGCATGGTGTACGCGTCGATTGAGCGCTCGCCCGTTTACGGCGGTAAGTTGAAGGGCTTTGACGATGCCGCGGCCAAGGCGGTGAAGGGCGTGGAAGGCACCGTGGTCATTGAGGGCTTTAAGGCCCCGCATGGCTTCCAGCCTTTGGGCGGCGTGGCCGTGATCGCCAACTCCACTTGGGCCGCCATGCAGGGCCGCAAGAAGCTGAAGGTGGACTGGGACAGCGGCGCAAACGCGACTTTTGACTCGGTGGCCTTCAAGAAGAGCCTGCAGGAGACGGCGCGCGCGCCGCAGAAGATGGTGCGCAACCTGGGCGATGTCGATAAGGCGTTTGCAGGCGCGGCGAAGACGATTGAGGCCGAATACTACGTGCCAATGCTGTCGCACGCGCCGATGGAGCCGCCGGTAGCCGTGGCCGAGTTTAAAGACGGCAAATGCACTTGCTGGTGCCCGACGCAGAATCCGCAAGCCGTGCAGGATACCGTAGCGGCGGCCTTGGGCATCAAGAAGGAAGACGTGATCTGCCATGTGACGCTGCTGGGCGGCGGTTTTGGCCGCAAGAGCAAGCCCGATTACGTGGCCGAGGCGGCGCTGATTTCGAAGAAGCTGGGCAAGCCGGTGAAGGTGGTCTGGAGCCGCGAAGACGATATCCGCTTCGACTTCTATCACACGGTCGCCGCCATGTATATGAAGGCCGCGGTGGATGCGCAGGGCAAGCCGGTGGCGATGTTGCATCGCTCGGTGTTCCCGTCGATCTCGTCCACCTTCGATGCCTCGGCCGAATACGGCTTCGACGTCGAGCTCGGCATGGGCTTGGTGGATACGCCGTGGGCGATTCCGAATCAGCGGGCCGAAAATGGCCCCGCCAAGAACCACTTCCGCATCGGCTGGATGCGCGCGGTGGCCAATATCTACCACGCCTTTGGCGTGCATTCGTTCATTGACGAACTCGCGGCGCAGGCCGGTCGCGACCGCGTGGAGTACCTGCTGGCGGCGATTGGGCCGGACCGCAAGATTGACTTTGAGGCGGAAGGCACCAAGTTCTGGAACAACGGCCAATCGCTGGAGAAGTTCCCCTTCGACACGGCCCGCTTGAAGCGCGTGATTCAGTTGGCGGCGGATAAGAGCGGCTGGGCGAACAAGAAGCCCACGAAGGGTCGCGCGCTGGGCATTGCGGCGCATCGCAGCTTCCTGACGTATGTTGCCGCCGTAGTGGAAGTGGAGGTGGACGACAAGGGCGTCCTGCGCATTCCGCGGATTGACCTGGCGATTGACGCCGGGCAGATCATCCATCCCGACCGGGTGAAGGCGCAGTTTGAAGGCGCGGCCGTTTTCGGCGCGAGTTTGGCCCTGATGGGCGAGATTACCGCCGCCGATGGGCGCATTCAGCAGTCGAACTTCCACAACTATCCGGTGGCGCGGATCAACGAGGCGCCGATGATGACCCATGTCCACATCGTGCCCAGCGACGCTCCGCATTCGGGGGTGGGCGAGCCGGGTGTACCGCCGATCGCCCCGGCGATTACCAATGCGATCTTTGCCGCCACGGGCAAACGGATTCGGGAATTGCCGATTAAGAAGACGAAACTGGCCTAAATTTCAGCGTCACCAAAATCCGCCTAACCTCCCTATTGGTGGGGGCTTAGGCGGATTTTTTATTACATTAAGCTATTACACAACTATTACATTGGTGCGGTTAAATATCCGGTACGCTCAGATTGGATATGTCAGCTACCATCACTACCATCCACGACAAGCGGCCCATCAATTGGATTACGGTCATCGCTTTGGTCATCTTCCACGCGGGTGCCTTAGCGGCGCCTTTTTTCTTTGAGTGGCGCGCCGTTGGCGTCGCGGTCTTCCTTTACTGGCTGGCCATTAGCTGCGGTATCGGCATGGGCTACCATCGCCTGCACACGCACCGCGGCTACAAGATTTCGAAAATGGGCGAGTACTTCCTTGGTTTGTGCGGTTCGCTGGCGCTCGAAGGCGGGCCGATCTTTTGGGTGGCGACCCACCGCGTGCATCACGCGAAGAGTGACAAGGATGGCGATCCGCACTCGCCGCGCGACGGCGCCTGGTGGTCCC
>JBBQQS010000469.1:0-4306 GCA_038215525.1 Bryobacterales bacterium | reverse complement strand
CAACTACACCACCCTCGTCGCCTCGCCCACCGCCGGCCAGACCCTTGAGAGCAACGTGGTGGGCGTCCGCCAGAACGTTTCGATCCTCCAGTATCCCTATCCGTACTTTGGTACGATCGCCGTCCAAGGTGCCAACATTGGCCGCTCGAATTATCACGGCGGCAACTTCCGCGTCGAGAAGCGCATGACCGGCGACCTCTTCTTCCTTTTTAACTACACCTACAGCAAACTTCTCGACGATGTTGGCGGTCCCAACATCGACGCCGGCGCCGGCGTCGTGTCGGGCAGCCTGGGCTCGAAGCGCCCGCAGACGGTGGATAACACCACGGCGGTTTATGGCATCAGCCCGCTGGACGAGACCCATGTGCTGCGCTTCGGCTACAGCTATCAGCTACCCGTCGGCAAGGGTAAGCGCTGGCTGGCTAATTCAGATAATTTCGGCCGCCGCATACTCGACTTTGCGGCCGGTGGCTGGGAACTGGCGGGCACCGGCAGCTATCGCTCCGGGCGGCCCATCATCATCAACGCGCGTACGCCCAATATCAACAACAACATTCGCGCCGAATGGACTTACGGTAATTTCGCGACCACCCGGCCAGGAGTTGAGAACCCGGCCTTCACCGGCTTCAGCCAGACCTTCCTCGGTCCGCTCGACGGCCGCACCCCCAGCACCCTGCGCCGCTTCGACAACGTCGCCGACGCGCAGATCTTCACCTATGGCACGCTGCCACCCATCTTCCCCAACTTGCGCGACCCTGGAGTAGCGCAGTACGACATGTCCCTGATGAAGTCTTTCAAGCTGAATTCCGACGGCCGCCGCTATTTACAGTTCAGAATGGAAGGAAACAACATCTTAAACATGCGTGGCTATGGACCCTACAATACTCAAATCGGCACCCTCGACTTCGGCCTCATTACCTCGCCGGGATTACCGGCCCGCACGATCCAGATGTCGGCTCGCATTCTCTTTTAGCCTGCTCGCCGCCGCGGCGTTGGCCGCGTCTCCGGATCTCGAAGACGCCAAGCGCCGCATGGCCGCCAACATCAAGGATCCCGAAATAGGAGTGCTGCTTCAGCGCGCTACTGAAAGTACGCCCGCCGATCCCGAAGCCTGGCACTTTCTCGGCCGCTGGGCCGTGGCAAATAATCGCATGGTGACCGCGGTGAAGGCCCTCGAGCAAGCGCAATCACTCGCTCCAGACCATCCCGCCGCCACCATGCAAAACTACTCGCTGCTCGCCGCCGCCTACGACGGCCTTGTCCAACTGCCCGAAGCCGAACGCTGCTTCGAACGCGCGCTCGCCGCCAATCGCCGCCTGCCTGTCTTCCTTAGCGCTTCCGCCTACGAATACGTTCGCTTCCTTGAACGTGAGAAGCGCGAGACCCAGGCCATACCCATCGTCAATGAGATCCTGCATCACGATCCCCACTACTCCCCCGCGCTCCTCAGCAAAGCCCGCGCCGCGGCACAAGCGAAACGCTATTCTGAAGCCGCCCTCCTCGCCGAGCAGGCTCTGCTCCATCGCAAGGGCAGCCGCCTCGATCAGCGCGCCGCCCACCACTTCCTTGCCATTACCTACATCCGGCTCAAGAACGAAGCAAAAGCCCGGCTCCATCGCGACTGGCTCGCGGCCGACGATGCGAGAGATCAACGGTGATAGCGGTCGTAAACGCGATGGAGGTCGGTAACGGTGTGGCATTGCGAAGCCATTTGTGAATGTGGCCCAAAACAGTGTTTAGGGACCGAAGAATTGGGCTCCTGTCGCATAGTGGAAGCCCGTTAAGGAAACTTTTTCGTTACTCTGGAATAAGTTACAAAATGACCCGACGCCAAGCCCTGATCTTGTGCGGAGCCGCAGCCACGGTGAAGGCCGCGCCCGCACCCTTGTTCGAGGAGATTCCCGCCACGGTGAGCGGCATTCAATGGGTGCACACCAACGCCATGTCCGCCCCACGGTACTTGCCCGAGACGCTGCACCCGGGGTGCGCGTTTCTCGACTACGATGGCGATGGCTGGATGGATATCTTCCTCGTGAATAGCGGCCCCTCGAATTTCTACAAGCCGAAGTCGCCTTTGTCGCACGCTTTGTACAAGAACAACCGCGACGGTACGTTTACCGACGTTACCAAGGAAGCCGGCATTCCGTTGTCGAATGCCTTTGGCCAAGGAGTGGCGGTGGGCGACTTCGACAACGACGGTTTCCCGGACATCTTCATCACCGCCTATGGTCCGCCGACTCTGCTGAAGAACAATGGCAATGGCACTTTTACCGACGTCACGGCCAAAGCGGGATTCAATATCCCCGCGCTCGCGCAGGGTTGGACGACGTCGGCCGTTTGGTTTGACTATGACAACGATGGCAAGCTCGACTTATTTCTCTGTAGCTTTGTCAATTACAGCGAGAAAGACCGGTTTGCGTGCGGCGATAACAGTGTCGGGCGTAAATACTATTGCGTTCCGCGGGTATTCAAGCCGACCAGTAGTATGTTGTTTCACAATAATGGCGATGGGACCTTCAAGTTAGCCAGTGCCGGCACGGACATTGCCAGCAGCCTGGGCAAGGCGCTGGGCGTGGTGGCGACGGATGTGAATAACGATGGCCTGATGGACCTCTTCGTGGCCAACGATACGGTACAGAATTTCCTCTTTATGAACCGCGGTAAGGGGCAGTGGGAGGAGACCGGATTGGCGGCGGAAGTCGCTTTTAGTGGGAGTGGGCAGCCGAGGTCCGGCATGGGGGTCGATGCGTTCGACATTAACGGCGACGGCTGGCAGGATTTGTTTGTCGCCAATGTGGACCAGGAGATGTTTTCGCTCTACCAGAACAATAAGAACGAGAATTTTACGGATACGGCCCATAAACATTCCGTGGCCCAGTCCACGCGGTTGCTTTCCGGCTGGGGGCTCAAGTTCTTTGACTATGACAATGATGGCATGGTGGACGCGATCCTATCGAATGGGCATCCGGACGACATGATTGAACAGTACTCCCAGCAGGTAAAATATAAAGAGCCGCTCTTATTATTCAAGAATACAAACGGGATATTGAAAAACATTAGCGCTGAAGCGGGCCCTGTTTTCCAGAAGGCATTTCCCTCGCGGGGCTTGGCCGTGGGCGACTACAATAACGACGGCCGCATCGATGTGTTGGTGGGGAACAATGGCGAGGCGCCCTTGTTACTCAGGAATAATGCCGGCGTGAACAATCATTGGGTGGGCTTGCACTTAGTGGGTAAGACCTGCAATCGGGACGCGGTGGGCGCGCGAATTACGTGGCAGGTGGACGGCAGGAAGTATGCCCGGCTCAAGAACAACGGCGGTAGTTATCTATCGAGCCATGATCCGCGCGAGGTGCTGGGGTTGGGGCCAGGGAAGCTGGAGTGGGTGGAAGTACGATGGCCGCCGCCGAGCCGGCGGGTGGAGCGATTCGCCGACCTCAAGATGGGTGCCTATCAAAAAATAGTGGAAGGCACTGGGCGCCCGATTTAGGACTTCAGGAAACGCCCGACCTGCTCAACCTCGCCGGTGCTCCGAGAAAAACATGGAGCCAGGACTTGAATCGCCGTCAAAGCGCCTGCACCCGGGCTGCTCAGCCGACGCAGGCAGAAAAGGCAGAAGCCGTCTTGACTAATCCGTCAAGACGGCATATACTTTTGACAGGTTCGATATTTCCAGGAAAGGTCAGGTCCCAATGAGCACAACGGCACCCTTGATCGAAACACTCGCCAATCAAGAGTACAAGTGGAGCTTCGTCACTGAGATCGAAGCGGATTCGATCCCCAAGGGGCTCAGCGAAGACGTAGTTCGCATGATCTCGGCTAAGAAGAACGAGCCCGAGTTCATGCTGGAATGGCGGCTGAAGTCCTATCGCCAGTGGCTCAAGATGGAAGAGCCCAAATGGCCCAACGTCCACTATCCGCGCATCGATTACCAGGACATCGTCTACTACTCCGCCCCGGTGACCAAGGTCGGGCCTAAGAGCCTGGACGAGGTGGACCCCAAACTTCTCAGAACCTACGAGAAGCTTGGCATTCCGCTTAAGGAACAGGAAGTGCTTGCCGGGATTGCCGTGGATATGGTATTCGACAGCGTCTCAGTGGCGACGACCTTCAAGGCGAAGCTCGGGGAACTGGGCATCATCTTCTGCTCCTTCTCCGAAGCGGTCCAGGAGCACCCCGACCTCATTAAGAAGTATCTCGGCTCGGTGGTGCCTTATTCGGACAACTTCTTCGCCACCCTGAACTCCGCTGTTTTCAGCGATGGTTCCTTTGTTTATATTCCCAAGGGCGTTCGCTGCCCGATGGA
>JBBQQS010000468.1:0-4318 GCA_038215525.1 Bryobacterales bacterium | reverse complement strand
GAATAGACCCGTACCCTGAATTCGTAATTCCTTGGTCGTCTGGTCGGTGACGGCAGGAACGGCGGGCGTTGTTGCGGTGGCCGCGACGGCGGGGGTTCCGCGAATCACACCCACATCTACCACGTCGTAGCTTCGCGCTTGCACTTGCGTTGCCAGGAAACCGACTGAAAGGAAAAATCTCCCGCTGCCGGCCTGAAAGGCATATTCTTTCGAGCCGTCCTTCGTCAACTCGTCGGCATAGTATTCGGTCACCGTCACGGTCACTCGGCCGTTCTCCGGGATCGTGCTCGGGATGCGTTCTTCGTGGGTACCTGAGTCAGCGCGAGCGAGACGCTGCGCCTTCTTTCGGTTGGCCGTGTTGTAGGTTTTCCACGATGCACAGGATTGGCCAGCGGCAGGCGCAGCCTCCAGCAATTTGTAAGAGAGTTCAATGGCCTTCCAGGCCTTCTTTGACTCCTCCATCTTCCGGCTAGGATAGACTCCATCCTCTTTGGTCAGCGTGAAATCCGCCGTCAAACCATCGTCGACCACCTTGGCCGCGTCGTCAAAGATTTTGCAGTCGCCCACGACGAGGCTCGAGAGATTCACCCTACCTCCCGGCAAGCTACTCGGGTCGATCGAGCTCTCGGCAATCGGATCCACTCGCAGACTGCCGCGGTAAGAGTAAAGATAGTCGTTGATCCCCTTGATGACGATCACCACCGGGATCGGCGGTTCCAGCCGGGCCGGATACCGCTTCAGGCTCTTCGTTGCCCAATCGATCTCGATCTCTTCCTGAGCCGAGGCGAAGGACGTCCCCAGCAGCGCCAGGGCGATAACGGACCATATCTTCTTCATGCTTCCTCCGGGAAATTAGGATACGTCTTGATAAGCGCGAAGTGGCAAACAAAAGTGACACGCCATTTCGGGAGAGGGAAAAATTAATCGCGGTCGAGCACCACCAGTGACTCCTAATTTATAAAAACGACGAATCCGGAAAAAAGTGACATCGGCTAGACTTGCAGTACACTCACAGTTACCGACATTTCTATGACCGCCGCCGACTGGACGTTAGTTAAATCGGTCTTTGGCCGCGCCTTGGAGATTCAACCGGGGTGTCGAGAGTCTTGGTTGAATGACCAGGACACGGTGGATCCTTCTGTGCTCGTTGAGGTCCGGCGCCTGTTGGCGCATGCCCCCGCGGAGCGCGCGGCGGTAAAGGCCCCGGCGCGGCGCTTCGGCGAAGGGGAGTGCCTGGGTGAGCGTTTCGTACTGGGCCTCTTCCTGGGTCGCGGCGGCATGGGCGAAGTATACTTGGCGCAGGATCTGGTGCTGCATTTGCCGGTGGCGATCAAGGTGGTGCGGGAGGATCTGGCCAGCGATCCGGTTTTCTCCGCGCGACTGGAGCAGGAGATCCGTGCGGCTCGCCGCGTTCAGCACCAGAACGTTTGCTCGTTATATGATCTGCACACGGACGCCGGCGGCCTGAAGTATCTGAGCATGGAGTATCTGGACGGCCAAACGCTGGCCGCTCGTCTAAGCGAAGGTCCGCTTGATCTGGCCGAATTGACCAGTATCGCGGAACAACTGGCGAACGGACTGGACGCGATTCACCGGGCAGGCATCGTGCATCGCGATCTGAAAAGCGCCAACATCTTTGTGCAGCCGCAGCGGGCCGTGATCGCCGATTTCGGGCTGGCCTATGACCTCTCCCGGCCGGTGACCGAAACCATTTCGTTGTTCGGGCCGGGCGCGATTGTGGGCACGCCGGCCTATATGGCACCGGAGCAGTTGATGGGCCAACCGGCCGGCACCTCCGCGGACATTCATGCGTTTGGGGTAGTGCTGTATCAAGCGGCAACGGGAGAGCTGCCTTTTCCGGGCGAGACTCCGCTGGCGGTCGCTTTGCGGCGCCTGGAGGACAAGGAGGTCCCCTCGCCGCGCCGCATCAATCCCCAACTGAGCCATTCCTGGGAACATGCGATTCAAGAATGTTTAGCGCGCAATCCGACTAAGCGTCCCGAGTCAGCAGCAGCAGTGTTGGAACTGACGCGGCAACGGGCACCGCTGAAGATTTCGCGCCGGGCGATGACGGGGGGCGGTGCGGTGGCGGCGGCTTTGGCGGGAGCAGGTTTGTACCGTTGGCGGCAACCCTACGAGCCCAAGCCGGAGGCGGTGTACCACGCCAAGATTGGTTCGGAGTTCATGCGGCGAACGTCGAATCGAGAGATTCTCGCAGCGATTAAGGAATTGGAGCAGGCGGTGAGGATCGATCCCCGCTATGCCGACGGTTGGGCCAATCTGGCCGATGCCTATTGCATGGCGGCGAATCATGTGACGATCCCGGGGCCAGAGGCGCGGCGGAAAGCGGAAGCGGCGGCCCGGAATGCGTTGGCACTCGATGCGGGGCAAGCGGTCGGCTTCGCCGCGCTCGCGTATGTGCTAGCTACCGACTTTTCGCGTTGGCAGGATGCAGATGAGCCGTACCGTAAGGCGATCGCTATCGCGCCCCGTAATCCCCTGTTGCGGATTCGCTACGCGGGTTATTTGGGGCGCCGGGGCCGCTTCGATGAGGCGGTGCGAAGTGCCGAGACCGCCGTGTCCTTGGATCCGGCGGCATTTCGGGGGATGGTGCAATTGGGCGTGGAACTGCTGCGAGCGCGGCGCTTTCGGGAAATGCGAGACCACATGCTGCGAGTAGTGGAGGTGCATCCGACAGATGCCGCCGGCTATCTTTCGCTGGGCCGCGCGCATGAGTGGATGCGGGAGTTTCCGCAAGCCCACGCCGCGCTCGACACCGCGCAGCGGCTGCTAGACGAAGGCGATGCTTCCGGTTTTCGCGTGACGCTACTGTGCGCGGAGGGCCGAGCGGCGGAAGCGCGGCGGCTGGCCGATCCGTACTTCGCGGGTTGGCAAAAGGGCAAGCACGAATCGAATACGACGGCCGGCGCCGAGGCAGCGCTCCGGCGCACCGGCAACGTGTTTACGGTGATCGACACGGCGATGGCCAAAGGGGAGGACACGGTGTTGGCGATTCCCACCAATCCTTACCTTGAGTACCTAAAGGATGACGTGCGGTTCGTCGCTTTCCGGCAACGGGTGGGATTAGCCTAGACTCAAATCGGCACATCCGGCGGAAAGATCCGGCAGCCGGGGATGAGGACGCGGACCACGGGGACGCCCAAGGATGGGCGGGTAAGGTTCACCCAGTGGCCGGGTGGTACGGGGATTCGGAGCGCGGCCGGGAGGTTTTCTGCGGGCCGCAACCAGCGTTCTTTGGCCAGAGTGTGGGAGGCGAACCACTGGCGGCGGCGCGGCGGGGGCCCGGTGATTTGGTCCCAAACGAGAAACTGGAGGAGTTCGCGGGTGGCCCGCTCCACGGCCATTGAGGGTTCGAAGTCGGCGGCGGCGCCCAAATAGACCTCCCGCCCGTCTGGCTTGGAGCTGAGCGCTGCGGCGACGGTGACCCCTTCGTGCCGCGAAAGATCCAGCCACCAAAGGGTCCGTTGCCCTTGGGCCAGGGCTTGGCGCACGGTCTCAAGCCAGGGGCTGGGGGCGAAGTCGAGCGGCCGGCGGGCGGTCCGTCTGGTCCACCAGCGGGTGAAGGCGTCGCGCTCGAGTACTTCGAGCCAGGCGTGACGGCGGGCCATTTCGAGCGTGGGGGCAGCGGCGCAGCCCGTGGAGTCCGGCCCGCCTTCGGGATGGTGGAGGAAAATCTCTCGCGCCGGGAAGTGTTTGGTTTCAGCCCCGCTGTCGGAGTAGGCTTCAATTTCCAGCGGCTCATCCCCGGCATAGGCGATGGAATGGCGTTCCACCGCCTCGGCGACCATCCGGGCCCGGGCCTCCGCGGGGGTGACGCCGCATCCCGAAGCGCCTGTCGGTGGGTGCGGGCGGGGCAAGAGTGCTGATCCATGGGCCCAACTGAGTCCGAAGGCGCGGGGCAGAACCTGCACGCCCAGCAGTAGGCCGGTAAGTGGATTCGCCAGGATATGGAATTTGTCTTCTAGCGGGAAGGCGGGTTGTCCAAGGCAATGGGGGCAATTGTCCCGCGGGAGAAACCGCACCAGTTGGGGCGTATCGACGCCAGCGGGAAAAAGTGCGATGGTTGTGTCCCATTCGATGGCTGGATTGCGCTTATAGAGTGTGTCGGCTAGGGATAGGACCGAATTCTCGTCTTTGGGCAGCTTCGGTGGTGTTGGAGTGTATGGAGCGCGGAGGGCTTGCCAGGCTTCGAGGCAAGGTAGGCAGCCGAAGCCGGGGCCGAGACGCGGGCCGACAAGCAGCACTGGCCCGTCTACGCGCACGGCCAAGGCAGGCAGAGAAGAGCGTAAGTCGCGCC
>JBBQQS010000467.1:0-4322 GCA_038215525.1 Bryobacterales bacterium | reverse complement strand
ATCTTATTGCCGCTAGTGCTGGTGTTCATGATCTTACTGGTGAATAAGCGCCGCCTGATGCGCGAGTGGACCAACAACGCCATCTACAATGTCGTAGCCTGGACCGCGGTGGTCGTCATGATCGGCCTGACGTTGGCTCTCATCGGGATCAGCGTCCAGCAACTCAGCAGCTGAAGGTTGCGATAATGAGATCGTGGCGACGATAACCATCAGTCGGTTAACCGAACAAGAGTATCTGGCATTCGATCGCGCTGCCGAGTACCGCAGTGAGTACGTGCGGGGCGAGATGTTTGCCATGTCCGGCAGTTCCCCGCGCCACGCACGTTTGGGCGCGAAAGTCTCGTTTCAGTTTGAGCTCCAACTGCAAGATCAACGGTGCCGGAGCTACTCCTCTGAGTTGCGGATCGCCACTGGTCCACCCAAAAACTATCTCTATCCGGACGTCACTATCGTTTGCGGCGCGTTAGAGACGCAGGAAGGGGCCGACGATATCTGCACCAACCCGGTGCTGATCGTAGAAGTACTTTCCCCTTCCACCGCTGCCTACGATCGCGGACTCAAATTTCAGCTTTATCGCCAGATCTCCAGCCTCAATGATTACCTGCTCGTCCACGCTGACGACATACTGATTGAACACTACTCCCGTCAGCCCAACGAGGGCTGGCTGCTGCGCGAATCTCGCGGTGCTGCTGCCCGCCTGCCGCTGCCCAACTTAGGCTGCGAACTGGACTTGGGCCTGCTTTACGCGGGCGTGATGCAGGAGCCTGGCTAACTTCCGGCGCGGGCATACTCCACCCGGAACCGCCGCCGCGGGGGCGCTTTGTGATCGTGGAAATCCTCGAAGGACACTTCGCGCCAACCTGCCATGCCGAAGCCTGCCAGTTCCTCGCGCGTCAACGGCCATGGAATCTGCTCGCCCTCTTCCGCCACGTCGCAACCGCGGCAAATTACCAGCAGCCGCCGCGAAGCCAAGGCGGCGATGGCCTCCACCGCCGCAGTCCGCAGGTGCCGTGGCAAAGCCTGCAGGGTGTAAGCTTCCATCACAAAGTCCGCTGGGCCTAAGGAATGCGCGAACAAGTCCGCCACCTCATACCGCACAGTCGACCCCGGAAATCGATCCCGGCACCAAGCCACCGCGGTGGGAGAGATGTCAAAAGCCGTCACGGCGAAGCCACGATCGGCCAGGTATTCGGCGTCGTCGCCCAAGCCGCAGCCCACCACGAGCGCCGTCTGTCCGGCTCCCGTCAACCCTGTCTTTTCCGCCCACTCCACCACGTGCGGATTGATCCCTTTTTCCGCCCAGGGGATCGCCGTCCGGTCCCCGTTGGCCATCGCATAGGCGGGCTCAAACCAGCCGGTCGCGTCGCCGGCGTTCCAATGTTTCTCCTGCAAGGGCTTAAAATCCACCTGACTCATAGCCCCTAGGGTAGCAAAAGGCTATTTGACGCTCTTCGCATCACTCCGCTACACTGACAAACAGTGCCGTGGCAAAGATTCGGACCATCCGGAGGGCCGGCCAATCATCGAGAGGATACCGATAATCAGTGGCTGCTGACGGATTGAGACATATTTTTACGTCTGAGAGCGTGACCGAAGGCCATCCCGATAAGATGGCCGATCAGATCTCGGATGCCATTCTGGATGCCTGTTTGAAGGATGACCCGCTTTCGCGCGTTGCCTGCGAGACCTTCGTTTCCACGGGTCTTTGCATCGTCGGTGGCGAGATCACCACCAAGTCAGTCTTCAACGCTCCTAACATTGCCCGCGAAGTGATCGCCGACATCGGCTTCACCCACTCCGACATGGGATACGACGCCAAAACCGTGGGCGTCTTGAACGCCATCCAGACCCAATCGCCCGACATCGCCATGGGCGTGGACACCGGCGGTGCCGGCGACCAAGGCCTGATGTTCGGCTACGCCTGCGACGAAACCGACGAACTGATGCCGCTGCCGATTCAGCTGGCCCATCAGCTGGCCCGCCGCTTGAGCGAAGCCCGCCGCAATGGTGAACTCAAGTACCTCCGTCCCGACGGCAAGACCCAGGTCTCCGTGGAGTATGAGGACGGCGTCCCCGTCCGCATCGACGCCATCGTCGTTTCCACCCAACACGCCGATACCGTCACCACCGAGAAGCTCCGCAAGGACATTCGCGCCAAGGTGATTGACGCCGTGGTGCCCAAGGGCATGGTGGATAAGAACACCTCGTATCACATCAACCCCACCGGCCGCTTCGTCATCGGCGGACCCCATGGCGACACCGGCCTCACCGGCCGCAAGATCATCGTCGACACTTACGGCGGCATGGGCCGTCATGGCGGCGGTGCCTTCTCCGGCAAGGACCCGACGAAGGTCGACCGTTCCGCCTGCTACGCCGCCCGCTACATCGCCAAGAACATCGTCGCCGCCAAGCTGGCCCGCAAAGTGGAAGTCCAGTTGGCCTACGCCATCGGCGTTGCCGAGCCGGTTTCGGTTTTGGTGGATACCTTCGGCACCAGCACCACTTCGGCCGCCGCGCTCACCAAGATCGTCCGCGAGCACTTCACTTTGACGCCCAAAGGCATCATCGACATGCTGAAGCTCCGCCGCCCGGTTTACCGCCCCACCGCCGCCTTCGGCCACTTCGGCCGCTCGGGCGACGGCTTTACGTGGGAGAAGACCGACAAGGCTTCGGTCCTCAAGAAGGCTGCGGCCGCAGTCAGCTAATATTTTCCTCCTAGACAGAGAAAGGCGGGCACCCGGTGAGTGCCCGCCTTATTTTTTCCATGGATGGGGAAATGAGCGCTGTGAGGATGGCGTCAGTTAACTCACGTGGAGTCACGAGAGTTCTTTGGTCGGGCCGGCGAGATTCGAACTCACGACCTCTTGCACCCCAAGCAAGCGCGCTACCAGGCTGCGCTACGGCCCGAATCCGTAACCTTCTTATTGTAGCAACTTATAGGCGTCGAAAACGCATTGCACCCAAGCGCATCTGCAAATGGTTGAAAAACTCCTGCCCGACGTCGCGATGCGCCCGGTAAATCCGCAGCACTTCAGCCCTCTCGCGCGTGGTCACCGTCACCCGGTCGTAGAGTGCGCCTTTGCTGATCATCGCCTCGCTGATTTGTGCATAGGGCACATTCATCTCCGTCAGCATCCCAAAGCGAAAGGCCACAAAGCCGATCTCATCCGGCGTCAGGTAAACGACGCCCGTGCGCCCAAAGGCCGCGCCCTCCACGGCGATCAGGAGCGGCCGATTGCGCTTAGTCTCGAGATGGGCCCGATAGGCCTTGGGCGTCGCGCCGTCTTGGCCTTCGCCGAACTTGATCCACAGGATCCGGCGGACGGCCCGGTAGTAGATCCTCATCCGCGGCGAACCGAAGATCGCCAGCGGCAACAATAGCACCAGCACGAGCACTGTCCCAAACACCAAAAGCACTACCGTGAGGACGGGGTTCGTGATCCACCAGCTATCGAGGACCGCGAGGAACTGCTGCTGCATCCGTTCTAGCGTTTCCGCTTCGCCACCACTCGCACCCGCTTGGGTTTCAGCGGCACGGTGGAGGCAAACGCAGTCTCTACCAAGTCGAGTTGTTCCTGTTGATGGCGCTTCAAGGCGCCGGTGGCGGGGCTCGCTGATTCAGCGCGGCCCGCATAGCTCAACGGCCGGCGGCGCGCTTCGGTGATCGGCTCCATCCACTCGCGGATGAAGCGCCAAGGGCCCATGTTGCGTGGCTCTTCCTGCACCCAAACCAATTCCGCCGTTTCCGGATACCGCGACAGTACGTCACGCAAATCCGCCGCCGGGAACGGATACAACTGCTCGATCCGCACGATGGCCACATTCGAAGCCTCTTTGGCTTCGCGGGCTTGCAGCAGGTCATAATACACTTTGCCGGAACAGAGCAACACGCGCGTCACGCGGTCACCGGCCACCGTCGGGTCACCCAGCACTTCGCGGAAGCCGCCGGTGGAAAGTTCGCTCAGCGTGCTCATCGCTTTGGCGTGCCGCAGCAGGCTCTTCGGCGTAAAGACGATCAACGGCTTGCGCAGCCCGCGCCGATCGGCCCCACCGTGCATCTGCCGCCGCAGCAAGTGATGATACTGCGCCGGCGTAGAGGCATTGGCGACGATCATGTTGTTCTGTGCGCACAACTGCAGAAAGCGTTCAATGCGCGCCGAAGAATGCTCCGGGCCTTGGCCTTCGTAGCCATGCGGCAACAGCAGCACCAGGCCGCTGGGCTGGCCCCACTTCTCTTCGGCCACCGAAATAAACTGGTCGATCATGATCTGGGCGCCGTTGACGCCGTGGATGGCTTGGCAACAGGAGTCGCGGGCTTCACG
>JBBQQS010000466.1:0-4329 GCA_038215525.1 Bryobacterales bacterium | reverse complement strand
AAATCCTATCTTCACAGCCACATGTTGGGCGTCCTGAAAGATTACCGGAACCACGGCTTAGGCCGGCGGTTGAAACTCGCCCAGCGCGAGGATGCCCTGGCCCAAGGCTTCGACCTTATCGAGTGGACCTTCGACCCGCTGGAGCTCAAAAACGCCTTCTTCAATATCGAAAGGCTTGGGGCCGTGGTGCGCCGTTTCGTCTATAACCAGTACGGCACCACGTCGAGCCACTTACACGGCGGCCTGCCCACCGATCGTTGCATCGCCGAATGGCACATCGCCGGCGAACGCGCGCGCGCCATCACCTCCGGCGGTTCTTATCCGCGCCAGCCGGTGGAAGCCCGCATCAGTATCCCCGCCGATATTGCCGAAATCAGAATGCGCGACCCCGAACGGGCCCGCGCCATCCAAGCCGCCGCCGGCGCCGACTTCAGCCGCTACTTTCGCGAAGGGCTGGCCGTTATCGGCGTCGAATCTACTCCGGAAACTGGCACTTACTTATTAGGACCATGGGAATCAAACTAGACCGCATCATCTTACGCCAAATCGAAATGCCGCTCGTGCATTTCTTTCAAACCAGCTTTGGCCGCACTTACTCACGCTCCATTGTTTTAGTGGAAGTCCAAGCCGATGGCGTCTCCGGCTGGGGCGAGATGACCTGCGGCGAAAACCCCTTCTACAACGAAGAGTGGATGGACGCGGCTTGGCTGATCGGCAAGGACTATGTCGCGCCGCGGTTGCTGGGCCATGAGCTCGGTTCCGCCGAGGACGTGAATGCCCGCACCGCGCACATCCGCGGCCACAACATGGCCCGCGGCGGCGTGGAGGCCGCAGTTTGGGATTTGGAGGCCCGCCTCAAAGGCATCCCTCTCTATCAAGCTATCGGCGGCGGAGCGCGAAAGGAGATTCCATGCGGCGTCTCCATTGGCATTCAAGATACGGTGCCCCAGTTACTCCAGAAGATCGAGACGGAAGTAAATGCTGGCTATCAACGCATCAAGATGAAGATCGCCCCCGGCTGGGATATCGAGGTAATTCGCGAAGTGCGCAAGGCCTTCCCGCAAATTGCCCTGATGGCCGACGCCAATTCCGCTTACACACTGGCCGATATTGACCACTTACAGAAACTCGACGAATTCTACTTAATGATGATCGAGCAGCCGCTGGCACACGACGAAATTATTGACCACGTACCCCTGCAAGCGCGCCTCAAAACGCCCATTTGCCTGGACGAATGCATTCGCTCCGCGCACCACGCCCGCCAAGCCATCGAGATGAAAGCCTGCGGCATTATCAACATCAAACTCGGTCGCGTCGGCGGCTTCGGCGAAGCCAAGCGCGTCCACGACCTCTGCCAACAGCACAATATTCCGGTTTGGTGCGGTGGCATGCTCGAAAGCGGCATCGGCCGCGCGCACAACATCGCCCTGTCGACACTCCCCAACTTCGTCCTGCCCGGCGACGTCTCGGCTAGCGAACGTTATTGGAAACGCGACGTGATTGACCCGTGGGTAACGGTATCGCCCAAAGGTACCATCGTCGTCACCGATGAACCCGGCTTCGGCTATCGGATCGACCATGACTTCCTGAAGAGCGTCCAGGTGCGGGAGGTGGTGCTGAGTTGAGTACGGCGACCGCTTCCCTGCCCGCTAGCATCGCCATGGCGCAACGCCCCAGCCGCACCAAGCTCTACTTATTAATCGGCCTGATGACCTTCATCTGGGCCCTTAATTACATCGTCACCAAAGCCGTCTCTCCCCACCTGCCGTTGCTCACTTTGGCCGCGGTGCGCACCGTGGTGGCCGGCCTCTGCGTCCTGCCGGTCTTCCTGATCAAGGGCGAAGGCCGCTGGCGTCGTCAGGACCTCCCGGCCATGTTGGTCCTGGGTCTGTGCGGCGTGGCGATGAACCAGATCTTCTTCGTGATGGGTATGGGGCAAACCAGCGTCGCGCACGCGGCGATCATCGCCGCCGTGGCACCCGTGCAAGTGCTGCTGCTGGCCGCAATCCGCGGTCAAGAGAAGCTGAACAGCTGGAAGCTCGCCGGCCTGGCCGTGGCCTTCTCCGGTGTCGGCTTTCTGCAACTCTCCAAAGGCGGCAGCGCCGGCGCCAGCACCGTGGGTGACCTCTTCATCTACGGCAGCACGCTCCTGTTCGCCGGCTTCTCTGTCTACGGCAAGGACTATACGCAGCGCCTCGGCACCTTCACCATGACCGGTTTCGCCTACATGCTGAGCGGCGTCGCGATGCTGCCCGTGGTATGGTTCACGGGCCAGAACGTCGCCTGGGGCCAACTGCCGTGGACCGTTTGGGCCGGCATTTTCTACATGGCCAGTTGCTCGTCGGTGCTGGCCTATCTGATCTTCTACTACGCCCTTACCTGGGTGCCCGCCTCGCGCGTAGCGGCGTTCTCCTACACGCAGCCCATCCTGGCGAGCCTGCTAGGCTGGCTGCTGTTGGGCGAAAGCCTCACGATGGTCGTGATGGCCTCGGCCGCGCTGGTGCTCGCCGGAGTGCTGCTGGTGGAGCGCGGGCGTTGACCGCGCTGCCTGCCTGATACACTTTGAGGTTTCGGCATGTTGCTGCAACTTGAGGGGATTCAGAAACGATTCGGTGGGGTGACGGCGCTGCGCCAAGGGACGCTCCGCGTCAACTCGGGCGAAGTGCATTTGCTGATGGGCGAGAACGGCGCGGGCAAATCAACCTTGATGAAGATCGTGGCCGGCATGCAGACCGCCGACGAGGGCCGCTTGCTCTGGCGCGGCCAACCCGCCACCTTCCGCAGCCCGCGCGACGCTGCCGAAGCCGGCATCTCGATGGTGCACCAGGAGAGCCTGCTGGCCCCGCATCTCACCGTCGCCGAGAACATCTTCCTCGGTCGCGAACCATCCCACTATGGCTTCGTCCCGCGCCAACGCCTAATGCAGGAGGCGCGCCACTTGATTGAGCAATACGGCTTCCCGCTGCGTGCCGACATGCAGGTGCGCGAGTTGAGCCCGGCAGGCAAACAGATGGTGGAGATCTGCCGCGCTATCCGCCACGGCTCGAGCTTGCTGATCTTCGACGAGCCGACGTCGTCCTTGTCGGAGTCCGAAACCAAGGAAGTCTTCCGGATCGTCGCGCAGTTGAAGACGCGCGGCGTGGGCGTCATCTACATTACGCATCGCCTCGAAGAGCTGCGGACTATCGGCGACCAGGTGACGGTACTGCGCGACGGCGAGACCGTCCACACCAGTGCCCTGGCTGACCTCAGCATGAACCAGTTGATCAAGCACATGGTGGGCCGCGAGGTGAGCGCCGTCTACCAGCGCTCCCCCATCGCGCGCGGCAAGGTCCGGCTGAAGGTGACGGGCTTAAGCCGTCCGCCCTTGCTTAAAGGCATCGGCCTCGAAGTTCACGCCGGAGAGATCTTGGGCATTGGCGGCCTTATCGGCGCCGGGCGCACGGAGCTTTGCCGGGCCATCTTCGGCATCGACGCCATCGCGGCAGGGTCGATTGAGGTGGACGGCGTTCCGAAGCGCATCGGCTCGCCGCGCGAAGCCGTCGCCGCGGGCCTCGCCTACATCACGGAGGACCGGCAGAAGACCGGCCTCGCCTTGGGCCTTCCCATCGGCCAGAACATCACGCTCGCCAGCCTCGACCGGATCAGCCAATACGGCCTGCTGCGGCAAGCCGAGGAGCGCGCCGTGGAGACGAAGTTTATGCACCGCCTGCGCGTGAAAGCCGCCGGCCCAAAGCAACTCGTCGGCCGTCTGTCAGGCGGCAATCAGCAGAAGATCGCCATCGCCAAATGGCTCGCGCGCGACGCTGGCATCTTCCTCTTCGACGAGCCGACGCGCGGCATCGACGTTGGCGCGAAGGCTGAGGTCTTTGCGTTGATGGAAGACTTGGCCAGGCAGGGTGCGGCCATTCTGATGGTGAGTTCCGAGTTGCCCGAGTTGATCTCCGTCGCCGACCGGATTCTGGTGATGAAGCAAGGCTGCCTCACCGGCGAATTGCCCGGCGGCTGCACGCAAGAGCAGATCATGCATCTGGCGGCCTTTAAAGAGAGTGTGCACTAATGCGTAGTTCGTTGTGGCAACGGCTGTTGCCCTTTTTAACCCTCATCGCCTTGTTCGTGGGCCTGATCATTGCCACGCCCAACTTCTTCACGTCGACCAACCTGTCGAGCGTGGTGCGGCAGACGGCCGTCATCAACATCATGGCGCTCGGCATGACGATGGTGATCATCACCGGCGGCATCGACCTTTCAGTCGGCTCCATCCTCGCGTTGGCCGGCTGCTTAGGCACTATGACCATGACCTCGGGCTTCCCCGTGCCCGTGGGCATC
>JBBQQS010000465.1:0-4366 GCA_038215525.1 Bryobacterales bacterium | reverse complement strand
ACTTGCCCGGCGGCAGGAACGCCAAACGGAACTCACCCAGGTCGTTGGTGATGCCGATGCTGGCGGTTACGCACACGGGGTCGTATTGGGTAAAGGTGCAGCGCAGGGCGTGGACGGCGGCGAAGGCGACGGGGTCGTCGGCGTCGTCGAGCACCTTGCCGCTGATGACGGCGTGCGGGGCGAGGCGAATCAGGAAGTCGGCGACAGTTTGGTCTTTTTCGAGAAAGATCCGCCGTTCGCTAGCGACCGTCAGGTTACTGGTGACCGTGCCGCTGTAGCCATTGCGCTCGGCACTGGCGACATAGAGGCCGGGCGCCAGGTTTTCAAAAGCGAAGTCGCCCGTGGGCGAGGTGCGCATCCAGATCGCGGGTGAGGCTTTGCCTTCCAAGTGCTTCAAGGTGACGTTGGCGCGCGGGATGCCGAGCCCGGTGTTGGCGTCGGTGACGCGGCCCTGGATCGCGGTGCGCGGTTCGGGCGCCGGCGCTGGCGGCGTGAGGAGTTGCGCGAAGGTGAGGGCGAATAACGTCCAGCCAAGCATCTGCTTCTAAGATAGACGTTTCGCCCTCAAGAAGTGTGGAGTGGCCGAATACCACCACCTGTGCTGCCTTTCACTCATGCTCGCGGGCGGGGCCAGTTACTAACTTACTGACAATAAAGGGCGATTGATTTGGCATTTAAAGTGCAAATTAGTCAGCCGAAGTAGAATCCTTTGTCTATCTCCTCGGGCTGCAAGCCTGGTCCGTCGTCCAGCAGTATCTAAGTTTCTTGGCCGAATTCGCTCCTTGGCCGAGGGTGAGGAACGGGTGACGGGGCTAAGCTTGCAGCTTTTTATTTATTCCCTTTAAAAGTCGGCGCGATTAGCCTGATCGGGGCCGTCCACGCGCATGCCTGGGTTTCGCCGTAACCCGTATATACAGATAGAGTTAACTGCCTTTGGAAAACGTGTTCCGAAGGGAAAACTCAGGTTTTGAGCGCCGACCGATCACCCCAATTTAGCTATGGACTTCGCCTGGTGCCGGGCTCTTCTGAATCGCGATTCTGGTAATCCAGAACGTCCTCGGCTTCGCAATTCAGACGCTTAGCGTGTTTTTCGAGGATCGCCACGTCCCGGCGACGGTCTGCCGGCGACCAGCACCTTCTCCTATGGCCTTCGCCGCAGGTCCGCCGCGTCGACCGACTGCGCTTGCGGCGTCAACGCGTGGATGGCCCTCGCCCGCTGCGAAGCCGCGCGGGCATGTGACTTATCGCCGATCTTCCGTAGTGCTTCGGCGTGGCTCGAGAGCGCCTCGGCCAGCAGCGGATGATCCGGCCCGAGGGTCCTTTCGGCGGTGGCGACGGCCTGGGCGGTCAGCTCAGACGCTTGGTGAGCGCGATGCACCTGCTAGGTAAGCGCGGCCCAGATTGAGCAGCGGCTTCACTTGTTCGGCCGAAGGCGTCTCGCCCCGGCTGACCGCCTCCGCTTGGCCCAGTAACCGCAAGGCGCGCGCCGTATCGTGGCGCCGGAACTTGAGCAAGCCGAGGTTCATCCACGCCAGGGAGAGGTTAGGGCCGTAAGTGGCGGGGCTATTCGCCAAGATGGCGGCCGCGCGTTCGAAAAGCTGGCGCGCCTCTTCGTCGTGGCGTTGGAAAAGGCAGGCGGAAGCCAGGTTATTCAGCATGGCGCCGACATCGGGATGGTTGGGCCCGAGAGCGGTCTCGGCTAAGTCCACGGCCCGGCGGATGGTCCGCTCGGCACCGGCGAAGCGATCGCCAGAGTCCAGGTAAAGTGCGCCTAAGCCATGGAGTAACTGGATGAACGCGGGCCGCTCGGCCTGAGACGCTTCGAGAATCCGGATGCCTCGCAAGTAAGCCGTCTCCGCGGCGGCGAACTGCGCCTGAAATTGGGCCAGGGCCGCCGTTTCCACGAGGGCTACGGCCACCCGTGGGTCCGTTTGGCCGAATACTTCTGCTTGGCGCACCGCTTGCCGCGCTACGGGTTGGCCCTCGCCATAGCGGCCTTCGCGAGTCAGTCGCCGGGCCTTCTCGAGTAACTGTCGAAACACCGCATCTTCCGGCTCAGCCGGCAGCGCGCCGCCGCCGAGATCGGGGCCGTCCACGCGCAGGCCTGGGTTTCGCCGTAACCCATATACACAGGTAAACTTAAGTGCCCTGGCAAAACGGATTCCGGCGGGAAAACTCACTTTTCTGGGTTTGCCGACCGAGTTTAGACACGGCTCCCCGGGACGGCTGGCTTTTAGTCCAACTTCTTACCGGTCGCCCGCGCCGCCAGCCAGAATCACCCGGCGGTTCACCAAGGGGAAGGGCACGCCGGCGGTAATGGCGCTAAACGGCCATAGCTGCGTTGGGTGCCGCGGCCGTCGAAGTTGAGGAAAAAGACGCCTATCAAGGTTTCGATCTCTATGTGCTCGAAAGCATCGCCGCGCCGCCCGATACCTTGCACGTGGTGACGCAGTGAGAAGCAGCGTTACTGCGTTAAGCCGCGCGGACCGGCGTGCTACTTCGAGGTGGACTTCACCGGTGCCGGACTCTTCCGGATCGCTGTCACCCGCAGTTGCTCGCCCTGGATCTCGCCCGCGATCGTGACATGCTCGCCGACAAAGGGCAGCACCCTAGCGCGCTCGGCTTTCTCTTCGATCTTGAACACGCTCATGCCGCCATCGCGGACGAAGACGGGCGCCCAGCCGGCGTCGACGCACTTCCTGGCGCACTCTTGCGCTTCTTTTCCGGGCCGCGCGTTGTTCCAGCCGCAGGCGGCATCCGAGATATAGCCTTGAATTTCGGTGGCGGCCAGCAGGATGAGCAACGTGTTCACAGCGACGCCGCCTTCACCGTCGGGTAGCCCTTCATGATCCAGTCGGTGTGCAGATTGGTGGGGATCGCCATCGCCTTCACCCGCTTATAGCCCAGGCTGACGACCTTTTCGTAAGCCGGCAGCATGTTGGGGCAATCGCCCCAGGGGCAGCAGCCGCAATAGAGCACGATATCGCGATCCTTGGCCACCGGCTTCAGCAGGGCGGCGAGGGTCTCAAGGCCTTCGGGCTTGGAGCCCGCGCCACCGTACACCGCGCCTTCAATATGCGCGCCGCGGTAGAGCACCGGGAACGCGACGCATATCACCATCGGTTTGGTGGACTTGCCCAGTAACGCCACCAACTCCTCCGGCCGCATCTGCGCGGACTTCGGGATGTCATCGGCCTTGGCGCGCAGCAGGGGGACGCTAGCATACAACAGCAGGGCGGAGCGGCGGGTAAGTATTCTGCTCATGCCCACCAGTGTACGCCGTCCCGTCCACCCGCGCGGCACCTCGCGTTACACTGTCGCTATGGTGATGATGGTTGCCGACACTTATCTCCCGGTAACGCTTTCTATTCCTGATATGACGGATGAGAAGTTCCAAGCGCTCTGTGAAGAGTATGAAGACTACCGCATCGAATACACGGCCGAGGGGGAGCTTATCATTATGCCCCTGGCTGATCCGGAGACCGGCGCGAGAAATGCCATCTTGATCGAGGAGCTTTCGCGTTGGTCGCGCGCCAACGGCTTCGGTGTGGCCACCGACTCAAGCAGTGGATTCGTTTTGCCTAGCGGAGCCCGCCTGGCGCCCGACGCCTCCTGGACCTCCCGGAATCGCTTCCGCCAACGCCCGCTCTGCCCCCAATTCGTCATCGAACTCCTCTCGCCGACCGACCGTCTGAAGAAAGCCGACGCCAAGATGCAAGAGTGGCTCGCCAACGGCGTCGAGCTCGGCTGGCTGATCGACCCGCGCAGCCAATCCGTCACCATTTACCGGCCCCATCAGGACCCGGAAGTCCGCACCGGCGTCGTATCCATCGCCGGCGAAGGACCCATCTCTGGCTTCACCCTCGACCTCGCCCCCGTCTGGGCCATCTAAAGCCGCAATCGCAACCCCCGTAATCGTCCTTGGATTCAACGGAGGACCGGTCGCACGCCGGAAACCTGACGTTACCCACCATGCCATTGACGGCGCAGTTAGAGTTGAGGGTAATGCTCAGTGCCCTTCTAAAATCCGCAAACCCGGACCACCCCGTGGATAGTCCGGTCTGAGTAAGCCAGCCCCAATAGCCTATCCGCGCGCCGGCTGTTACAATCAGGGTGTGCGGCGAGCCTCTGCAGTCCTGCTGATGGCGATTTTCAGCTTCGCGCTGATACTGCCCATCACTGCGTTCGAGCCGGAAGCAAAGCTGCCTGCCTGTTGCCGCCGCGACGGGAAACACGGCTGCGCTATGATGCGCAAAGCCCGCTCAAGCGGCGTTGCCCTCCAAAGCGGTGCCCGGTGTGCCTCCTACCCCACTTCATCAGCGATTTCTGCCTCCGCCGCAAGGGCGTTCCTCCTGTCGAAATCGAC
>JBBQQS010000464.1:0-4387 GCA_038215525.1 Bryobacterales bacterium | reverse complement strand
CCAGCGCGTTACCCAAAACGGCCCCATCCTGGTGGATCAGCGCACGGGGCAATACGCCGCCGGCGTGCGCGACTGCGCCAGCCCCGGCGACGCCAACTGCGTCGCCAGCTACAACATCTTCGCGAATGACCCGGCGCGTCGCGGCCTTGACCCTGCGGTGAAAAGCGTCCTCGGCGCCTATCCGGACCCCAACTCCTTTGCCGCCGGCGACGGCTTAAACACCGGCATTTACGTGTGGAATTCCCCCTTCCAGATCCGCGGACCGCAGTATCTGGCCCGTATCGACCACGTGATCAGCGACAAGCACAACCTGTGGGGCCGCATGCTGGGCGCCGAGCAGAACACGCTGGGCGGCGATCCGCTGAATGGCCGTCCGCAGATTCTACCGGGCTTCCCGACGCGGGGCGAAGTCTTCCGGCCCGCCTACAATGTCGCCATCGGGTTGCGCAGTGTGATCAGCCCGCGTTTGGTGAATGAGTTCACCGTGGGCTATTCGCGCTTCAACTTCCTATTTACCCAGGGCGAGTCGAATCCGGCCTTTCCCAACACGCCGCGCTTCACGTTCAATAACTCGGACGTCGACTACACCGCCACGCCCCGCACCCAGCGCGCGGTAAACACCTACCAGATCATCAACAATGTTTCGTTCATCACCGGCGCGCACGTGATGAAGTTCGGCGGCAACATCCGCTTCTACCAACACAACGACCGCCGCGGCGACGTGGGTGGCGTGGCGCTCACCCCGTCCATCTCCTTATCCCGTACCATTCGTCCCCCGGCTGGCTTCACTCTGCCCGCGCTCTCGAACGCCACCACCGGCACCCCCGGCATCGCTTCGAACGATTTGAACCGCCTGCTGGGCACCATCAACGACCTGCTGGGCATCCCCGCGCAGTTGTCCCACAACTTCATCGGCGACCTCAGGAGCGATACCTTCCTGCCCTTCCTAACCGGCGAGAAGAACGTTAGTCTTTGGGCGCAGGGCCAGCGCACCAAACAGTACAACTTCTTCGCCCAGGACGAATGGAAGATCCGCCGCAATATCACCATGAGCTACGGCGTGCGCTGGGAAATCAACGCGCCTCCTACCGAAGCCGGCAATCGCGTCTATGTGCCGAACCGGATCATCGACGGCAGCCAGGGTCCGGTGACCTTCGTTAATGCCGAGCGGTGGTATAACAACTGGAATGCGCGTGCGCTAGCGCCGCGGCTGGGTATCACCTGGGCGCCCGGCGGCTCCACGAAGATGGTGATTCGCACCGGTTATAGTCTCGCGTTCGACCCCATCAGCACCTTTCAGGTCACCTCCATCGCCTCGGCCGTCCCCGGCCAGATCTTCCGTTGCACCTCACCCGTGGGAGGCACGCCGACACCAGGTTGCGCCGCCGTTCCGGACGTTCGCCTGAGCCAATTCCCCAATCAGCTGACCGCGCCGACGGCGAAGCCTTCCAGCCAATTGACGCCGACGCCCGCCACCTCCAACACCGCCGCCACCGCGCGCGTCTTCGACCAGAATCTAAAGCTGCCCACTGTGCACATGTGGAACTTCACCGTCCAGCGCGAACTCGGCCGCGGCTATGTGGCCAGCGTCGGCTATGTCGGCCGGCGGGGCACGCGTCTCTATCGCAGTTGGGACATGAACCAGATCGACGCCGCGCCCATCGTGCCCAGCTTCCTCGCCCTGCAACGTAATGCGGCCTTGGGTGGCGGTTGCCGTCCCGACGGCACGCTCGCCAACAATTCCCCTTGCCCCGGCGCGCAGGCCGTGCCCTTGATCCAACAGGGCATCATCACCCCGGCGTTCGCCAACTCCGCGCAATCCATAGCCGACCTCAGCCCAACCCAGAACGCAGCCGGCAACTTCGCCACCCGCATCGAGCAGACAACGCTGGCCGCGCGCTTGCGCCCCAATCAGCAATTTGCCCAGATTCTCTATCTCGATAACGGCGCTGACTCCATCTATCATGGCCTGCAAACCACCTTCCGCAAGCGCTTCGACACCGCCGGCCTGCTCTTCGCCGGCAGCTATACGCTCTCGAAAGCGATCGACAATCTATCCACCGATCCCGTGGGAGCCGCCTCTGGCGGCGGACTCACCACCGCCGGCATCCGCACCCCTGCAGACGCCCGCAACTACCAGAACGAGCGCGCCCGCGCCGACTTCGACCAGCGCCATGTACTCAATATGACCGGCATCTACGAGCTCCCGTTCGGCACTGGCAAGCAGTTTCTGAAGAGCGCGTCGCGGCCCGTCAATATGATCATCGGCGGCTGGAGCATCAACGGCATTTACACCTTCCAGTCCGGTGAGCCTTTTACGGTGCGTTCCGGCTTCCTGACGGCCAATGGCAGCGCGCAGAGCCGCGCCGCCTTGGCACCCGGCGTCACCACCTTGCCGCAGGCGCGGTTGCAGAACAAGGCGGGCGTGCTGGGTCCGGTCTTCTTCGCCGATGCCAGTCAATTCGCCGCTCCCGCCCCTGGTCAACTGGGGCTGGGGCGCAACATCTTCCAGGGTCCGGTTTACTGGAACCTCGATGCCGGTATTTCAAAGGGCTTCCAGGTGACGGAGCGCGTGCGCCTGACGTTCCGCACCGAGATCTTCAACGCCCTGAACCACGCCAACTTCCGCAATCCGCGCGACGCTTCCGTCGGCAGCCCGGCCATCAATTCGAACGTCTTCGCCCAAGCCTGTTGCGTGTCATTATCCACCGCCAGTTCCTCCACCACGAATCAGAACGGCGAAAGCTGGCGCGTCGTTCAGCTGGCCCTCAAGCTGGCGTTCTAAAGCCCATACCGGGTCGGCAGGGAGACGCGTTGGCCATCTCCCACGATGACGACGATTCCCTGCTCCAGCCGGACATCGTCGACTTTCTTAAGGCCCGCCGGTACTTCGGCGATGAACATCAGGTAGCGCGTGCTCACCTTGGCCTTGGCGCCCAGCCAGCGAAAGGTCGGCTGGCCGAATAACGGGGACATGGCGAGTAACTCGCGCTTGGTCATATCGTAGGGCTGCATGCCGAATTCGATGCCCCAGCTGTATTGTTTATTGGCCGGATAATTCATCCAATGCTGCACCCACGGATAATCGGCGCGGCGGAATAGATAGCCGATGAGTAAGTGCTTCTCGGTATTGAGCACGGTGATGAACTCGAGTTCCCGCGCCGGATCCATCAAGCAACCGATGTGGTTCAATTGCCCGTCGGTAGCCGGCGTCTGCCGCAGATCCAGTTTGCCCAGCCGGGGCCAATCGAAATTCTCGCCTGAGGCGAACGTCCGCGTGCCCTTTTGGGCGTAAGGCTTGGTTTGGCACCGGGTGGAAGAGGCATCGACGACGGTCTGCCCCAGCGCTAGAAAGGGCGCGCCCACCGTTGCGTGTTCGGCCCAGAGCATCGGCCGGTCGAAGCCCAGTTCGCTCTCGATCTCGCTTTCCACGAGCGCCACCTGCTCGCCGGGAGCCAAGGTCACCTGACGCCGCAACACTTCCTGGACGATCGGCAGCCGCACCCGGAAGCTGGCGCTGCTCGCCGTTGACTCCAGCACCTCCCAAGGCAGCCGCGATGCCTCGCCGTGCCCCGGATAGCCGGCCTTTTCTTCGTCGGCAGAGACCGGCCCGAAGCCGTCAACGCAAAGGAAATGGCCGGTGCTGGTGTTGGTCCGCGCGCGGCCGCCGCCCTCGCGGGTCATGCGGGCCGGATCCCAGATCGGATTCATGCGATGGCCCTGGTTGAGGGTGAAACTGGCAAAGGACCCACCCGGGTTCAGCACCACGAGGCGCACGCGGCCGTTGTCGAGCTCAAGGCCCGGCAGGCCCTCGTGCTGGACGGCTTTCTGGGCGATGAGTAGGAGCGGAAGGAAGAACAGTAGTCGACGCACGCCGATTAGGGTATCACTTACGCGGCTTGCGCTCCGGCACGCCCTCGGCCAACGAAAACTGGATGCGGCCGCCTTGGGCTTCCACGCGATCCACGCGGACTTTCACCCGATCGCCCAGCGCATAGGATTTCCGGGTCCGCTCGCCCGTCAGCTTGCGCGTACGCTCGTCATAGAGGAAGCGATCCCAGAACAGGCTCTCCACCGCCACCAGGCCTTCGATAAAGAGCGTATCGAGTTCGACAAAGAAACCGAACTTGGCCGTGGAGGTAATCAGCCCGGTGAACTCGTCGCCCACGCGCTCGGCCATAAACTTGGCCTTCTTCCACTCCATCAGGTCGCGCTCGGCATCGGCCGCCCGCCGCTCGGTCATCGACGTGTCCTCGCCAATCTGGCTCAGTTGGTTCTCGGTGTAAGACGGATGGCCGGAGAGAGTCAATTGGGCGCGTAGCAAGCGGTGTTTGACTAAGTCTGGATAGCGGCGAATGTGCGAAGTAAAATGCGTGTAACTCTCGGT
>JBBQQS010000463.1:0-4404 GCA_038215525.1 Bryobacterales bacterium | reverse complement strand
GTAAGTGCACCAAACATCGTCGTGCTCCACGCGCACGCTATCGACGCCCGCCACCAGCAATTCCTGCTTGGCCTCCGGACCCGTCACGGTCCAATTCGAGTAAATCGCCCGCCACTCCGTCGATTCCAGGCGCGCTCCATTCGCCAAAGCCGGCGCATACGTAAACCACATCTGCCGGATCTTCGGCTCATGCCCGGTCGCGCGAATCACGGCCCCAAAGTCGAACGTCACCCGCCACATGGCATCGGACACCGCGCCCGCCAATTGCACCTGCGCCTGCGCCGTCCGCAAACGCGTATTCTTGGCTACCGCATACAAAGTCAGCATGTTCCCATCCACGCCCGTCCGCTGCGAGGTAATCGTCAGCGTTGCGCCCGTCGCCGTCGCCTTCAGCGGCATCAACACATCCGTCCAATTCACCGCGTTGATCTGCGCCGCCAGACTCGCCGCCACCGTCCCCGCGCCGATACCATAGAGCGTATGCGACGCCCCCGCCGTCGACGTCACCGTCACCCCCGCATTGTCGTCGAGCGCAGCCCGGATCAGCACCTGATTCGGCGCCCCCGTATCCTGCGTAGCCGTCACCTGGCCATTTCCCGCGAGCGCCGCAATCATCGCCAGCGCGATGCTGGTATTGGTGTCCGTCCCGGTCTCGGTGTAGGTATAGTCTGTCCCACCTACGGTCACCCGGTGCACCGTCCCCGCGCCGCCGCCCGTAAATGCATACAGACACTCTACCGGCCGATCCACCAGATAGTCGAAGTTCAGATTCAGGTACCACAGCGTTAGCCGGTCGAACTGCTTCAGGCCGTTGTTCTCGATCATAAATGACGCTGACGCCGCGGTCTGCGTCCCCCCCACCTGCGTAAACCGCGTCGGCTCGCTCAGCCGGATCTGCAAGGGCGTGCTCGCCGCATCATCCAGAATGATCGACAGGTACGGCCAGGCGATGGTCTCGAACTTCGGCGAGTCGAGCGTCATCAGCCCCTCATAGCGCACGTCGAAGGCGAGCGTCAGGCCGTCGAAGTCCGAATCCGGCAGGTGCTTCAGCCGCGGATGCTCGTAGAAATTATCCATGTCGTGCAGGATCAGCACGGCGAAATCGGCCGGGTCGCGGAAAACGCCGCTCACCTCAAAGCTGGTTTCCGTCGCGGAGTGGAGCGCAGCGGCGGCGCCCAGGCTGTCAAAGCCACGCAGGTGCAGAAGACGATTGGGTTGGAGTTTGAAAATGCGATTGAGCACGGGTTTCCCTTCCTGATCAATAAAGTAGCTGGCGCCACGAAGAGTCCGAAGCCAGTTTTTTGACTAAGTGATTGACCAATTAGGGACTTATTTGCCGAAAAATCGTTGTGACCGCACTTTCGTCCAAACGCAAAAAAGGGGCTTGCCCGCCGGCACGCCCCTCTTCTCGAAATGAAACCGATTCTACTGTGCGGAAGCCTTCGCCATCACCGGCGCCGTGTAATTCAAAGCGACTTCCTCGCCCTGCGCCACGCCCGACTTCACCACTTGCTGCACATAATTACGCGGACCCAGTTCCACCGCCCGCTTCTCAAACTGGCTACCCTTGCGCACATACACGAAATGCTTGCCCGCCTCGGTCACCACCGCCGCTCGCGGCACCAGAATCGCCTCCGGTTGCTTATCGAGCAGTACATCGGCCGATGCCGAAAGGTCGGGAATCAAGCGCGGATCGCTGCCGATAATCTCCACGCGCACCGGAACGTTCCGGATATAGTTCGTCTGTCGGAAGCCCGCCGCCGCAATCGCCCCCAGCGAGTAGATCTTGCCCTTCAGCTTCACGCCCGGAAAAGCGTCCAAGGCGATCTCGGCCACTTGGCCCACCCGAAACTGCTGGCTATCGGCCTGGCTGATATTGCCCTCCACCTGCATGCTATTCGGCGCCACCACCTTCATGATGCTCTGCCCGGAATAGACCTGGTCGCCTTCCTGAATCTGGCGCGGCTCGGACCCCATATACACCGATTGCATCACGACCAGGCCCGAAAGCGGCGTGTCCACCTTAAAGCGCTCCGCGTCCTTCTTGTGGCGATCGCGATGGCGCACATGGCGCTCCAGCGTATAGCTGAGCACCGCGAGCTCCGCCTTCTGCGACGCTTCCTTAAAATTTAAGTCGGTCTTCAACTCGTCGTAAGCCGCCTGCGCTTCGTCGACGGCCAGCTTCAACAGTTCCTGGTCGATCGTCGTGCGCACTTCGCCCGAAGCCGCGTCGAGTTTCGCCTTCTCCAGCGACGACTTGGCGACCCGCAACGACTGCTGCAGATTCTCCCATTCAATGCCCTGTTCCGCGCGCCGCTTCGTCACATCGCTTTGCGCCTGCAGAACGGTCGAGTGCACGTCGTCGATATGGTCAAGCATCGCCTGCGCGTCAATCTCCGCCACCCGCGTCCCCGGGCGCACCAACACGCCCGCTGCCGCCAGTTTCGTCAGCATCAGCGGCCGGTTCGCTTCCGGACCCGTCATGCGCGGCACGGTGACGTTCACGTAGTTCCGCGCCGAGGTCTGCCCGGAAACACGCATTCGGATCTCAAACGGACCAGAGATCACCTTGGCGGTCTTGAAAATCGGTTGCCCGGCGGCCTGTTCTTCCGCCTTCCGCGACTCCATCCAGCGCCAGCCCAGCAAACTTGCCACCGCCACCAACAGCAACCCGATCAGCCATCCGCGGGACGACTTTTTCGGTTCAAGGGGCGCAATCTGCGGACCCGGATGCTGGGGAACCGGCGCTTGTGGAAGGGGGTTTAGTAGGGCCGACATCGGTGAAATCGCCTCGGGCTCAAGATTCTATCTGTTCAGTCTACCGTCCGGAAACGGAGAAATCCACAGGGAAAGGCGCGCGCGACGAACATTTCGTTACAGTTAGCATGCTATTCTGACCATCAACTTTGTCAATTTACTGGAAAGAACCCCGCTGGCGCGCTCTTTGGGCCGCCATGGTCGGCTACATGCTGGACGCCATGGACGTTCTTCTCTATGTCTTCGCCATGCGCGCCATCCAGGCCGAGTTCGGCCTTTCGAACCGCGAAGCCGGCCTCGTCAGTTCCGCCACCCTCATCGCTTCCGCATTCGGGGGCATCGCCGCGGGTATCCTCTGTGACCGCATCGGGCGCCGCCAAACCCTCATTCTCACCATCCTCGCCTACTCCCTCGCCTCCGGCGGCACCGCCTTCTCCACCGGACTCTGGAGCCTCATCTTCTGGCGCGCCCTCGTCGGCCTCGGCCTCGGCGGCGAATGGAGCGCCGGCGCGACGCTGGTCTCCGAAAGCTGGCCCGCCGAACACCGCGGCAAAGCCATCGCCCTCATGCAATCCGGCTGGGCCATCGGCTACATGCTCGCCGCCCTCCTTTCTGCCCAAATCTTGCCCACCTGGGGCTGGCGTCCCCTCTTTTTGATGGGCACTATCCCCGCCCTGCTCACCATCTTCGTCCGCGTCGGCGTCACCGAACCCCAAATCTACCTCGACCAAAAAGCCATCGGCCACGGTACCCTCGGCGACCTATTCCGAGACCCCATTCTCGCCCGCCGCACCCTCATCGCCACCGCCCTCGCTACCACCGTCCTGTTCGGCTATTGGGGGCTCAACACTTGGCTCCCCAACTTCCTCGCTACGCCGGTCGCGCAAGGCGGCGCTGGCCTAAGCCTTTTAAAATCAAGCACCTGGGTGATCGCCATCCAATGCGGCGCCTTCGCCGGGTATCTGACTTTCGGCTGGATGAGCGACCGTTTCGGCAGAAGACCTTCCTTCGCCGGCTACGTCACGATGGCCGGAATTCTCTCTTTCTTGTATGGCACCGCCCCCCAATGGGCGGGCGCGAACGCCCCCACGGTCCTGCTGATTCTGGGCCCCTTCATCGGCTTCTTCGGCACCGGGTTTTTCTCGCTCTTCGGAAGCATGCTCGCCGAACTCTACCCCACCCGCATCCGGGGCACCGGCCAAGGCTTCGCCTACAACTTCGGTCGGGGTTTGAGTGCCATGGCCCCATTCCTCGTCGGCGCCATCGCCGACTCCCAAGGCCTCGGCGTTGCCCTCGCCCTGAACGCTGGCTTTTTTCTGCTGGGAGCCATCATCATTTTCTGGCTCCCCGAAACCAAAAACACCCAACTCACTTAGCGGAATATCCCTTGTCCGTAAAGGTCTCGACGAAATGCGGCAACGGCGGGCCATTCGGGGCCGCCATTCGGGGGCCATTCGGGGCCATTCGGGGCCGGGCCATTCGGGGCCGGCCATTCGGGGCCGTCCACGCGCATGCCTGGGTTTCCCTGTACGCGTATGATCCAAAAGCATTTAGCCGATCTGGAAAGCCGGAAACTCGCGAGTTTCCGGCTTTTTGAGACTTCGCCCGCGCCCGCAGCCCCCCCTAAAAATGGGAGTCGAGCGCGCC
>JBBQQS010000462.1:0-4416 GCA_038215525.1 Bryobacterales bacterium | reverse complement strand
CTTTATTCGCGGCCCCACGGAAGGTGGAGGTGATTGCGCACCGAGGCGAACATATCGAATGCCCGGAGAATACTGTGCCGGCTATAGAAAAGGCGATCGCCTTGGGCGTCGATTGGGTGGAGCTCGACATTCGTACGACGCGCGACGGTAAGTGGGTGTTGATGCACAACAATACCGTCGAGGGGACCACGAATGGCCAAGGCGCGGTGGCGGAGATGGACTTCGCGGACATCGTTAAGCTCGATGCCGGGGCGCGAAAGCGCAAGTACGCCGGCACGCCGGTACCTTCGTTCGACCAGGCCTTAGAAGCGATCGGCGGGCGTTGCGGGCTGTATCTGGACGCCAAGCAAATCAACGCTCCCGCGATCATCGACCACCTACGGCGGCACAAGATGCTGGACCGTTGCGTGGTCTATGGCGGGCTGGGTTTGCACCGGGCATTGCAAGCGCTGGGCTACGCGCACCTGAGCATGCCGGAGGCGGTGTCGGTGACCGTCTTGCGGGACACGATTCTAAAGGAGCTTGCGCCCAAGGTAATCGCCTTCGACCGGCGGGATTTTCGCGACGAAATCATCGCCCTCGCGGTGGCGGCGAAGAAGGGCGTCTTCGTCGATCGGCTGGCCGGCGACGATACGGAGGCGGCTTGGCGGGATGCGATCGAGCGCGGTGCCACCGGCATTCAGACCGATCATCCGGGCGATTTGGTGCGTTGGCTGGCTTCCGGGCGGAACGAAAAAAGCTTGGCACCTTTGGGGTGAATGGTGCGTATCTATTTCCGATGAAGCGGCGTTACTTCCTTTTTTCTTCTTTGGCCTGGGCGCAGGATCCAGCGCCGATCCGGGTGGAAGTGAACCTGGTAAATGTGCCCTTTTCGGTGACGGACGCGAGCGGCAAGTTGGTACGAGACCTGAGCGCGGAGGACGTCGAGGTCTTCGAGGACGGAGTGGCGCAAAAGGTAAGATTCTTTTCTCGCGCGGCTAATTCGCCCTTAACTCTGGCGATTTTGGCGGACGTGTCGGGGTCTCAGGAGGATTTTCTCAAGGAGCACCGGCGGGATTTACGGGATTTCTTGCAGACGACGCTAAAGCCGCAGGATAAGGCGATGTTGATCTGCTTCGGGCGGAATGTGTACGAGGTGGCCGCAGCGGATGGGCGGCCGGAGCGGTTGGATGAGGCGCTGAAAGCGTTCCAGAAGGCGAGGTCGACGGCGGCGTACCGGAAGTTGGGTCCGGTGGAGGTGCGCGAGCAGGGTTCCTCTTTCTACGACGGCGTGGTGGAGGCGGCGAAGGCGTTGCAGGGCTTGGAGGGGCGGCGGGCGATCATTGTGTTCTCCGATGGCGAGGACAACGCGAGTGCCCGGAATCTGCTGGATGCGATTGAAGCGGCGCAGGAATATGGGGCGACGATCTTTGCGTTACGGTATACGGAACTGAAGAAGGGGCAGTGGACGGCGCGCAACAAGTACGGTCGATCGGCGATGCGGCGGTTGGCCAATGAGACGGGCGGGTTGGAGTTCGATGCCGGGGAAGTGGACAATCTGCGGGCGGCGTTCCGGCAGATGGCGGAGATGCTTCGGAGCGCTTACGATTTGGGCTATACCAGCGGCCAGCCGGAAGGGGATGGGACGTTCCGGAAGATCCGGATCCGGTGTAAGCGGGAGGGGATGCGGACGCGCCATAAGACGGGGTATTTTGCGAGGAGCGAGCCGGCCGTGAAGTGAAGTTGCCCTTGGGGGCGCCGGAGCAGAAGCTTGAGCAAGCCGCTGATGCTGCTGTCGCTCGATAAGGCGCTGCGGCGTTGGAGCCCACCGGCCTAGTTTCTTAGATACTATGGCGGGATGACGCGTCGAAACCTGTTGGGTGCCTTTACCGCGGCGGCTTTGCCGGCGCAGAACCGGAAACGGCCGAATATCCTGTTCTTGTTTGCCGATGATCAGCGCGCGGATACGATTCATGCGCACGGCAATTCGCACATCCGGACGCCGAATTTGGATCGGTTAGTGGCGCGGGGCGTCAGTTTCCGTGGCAATTACATCTTTGGCGGCAACAGCGGGGCGGTGTGCATGCCGAGCCGGGCGATGTTGATGACCGGCAAGACGTGGATGCACATCGATACCGTCGCGCTGAAGGGCGAGAAGTTACTGCCGGAGTTATTGGGCGAGAATGGCTACGCGACGTTCGGCACGGGGAAGTGGCACAACGGGCAGGCATCGTGGCTGCGGGCCTTCCAGCGGGGCAAGACGGTGATGTTCGGCGGCATGAGTGACCATACAAAGGTGCCGGTGCATGATCTGGGGGCGGATGGCAAATTAACGCCGCAGCGGCAAGGCGAAAAGTTCTCGAGTGAGATGTTGGCGGATTCGGTAATTGAGTTTCTGGAGACGCGCGACCCCGCGAAGCCGTTCTTTGCTTATGCGGCATTTACGGCGCCGCATGATCCGCGGATGCCGCCGGTGCCGCAGCGGGAGGCTTATTACAAACAATTGCCGCCGTTGCCGAAGAATTTTCAGCCGCAGTTAGGTTTTGACAATGGCATGATGAAAGGCGGGCGCGACGAGAATCTGGGGGCGTGGCCGCGGACAGAAGCGATGGTGCGGGATCAGTTAGCCGAATATTACGGGATGATTACGCATTTGGATGAGCAGATGGGGCGGGTGTTGGCGGCGCTTGAGAAAACGGGCGAGGCGGAGAATACGATCATTGTCTATACGGCGGATAATGGCTTGGCCTTGGGAAGCCATGGATTGTTGGGCAAGCAGAGCGTTTTTGAGCATAGTATGCGGACGCCAATGATCGTGGTCGGGCCGGGGGTGCCGAAGGGCAAGACGGTAACGGCATTTACTTACTTATTGGATATGTTCCCGACGTTGTGCGACGTGGCAGGGGTGGCGCCGCCGGCGGCGATGGCGGGCTATAGCTTGCGGCCTTTATGGGAAGGCAAGAAGAGTAAGTTGCGGGATTCCGTATTTCTACCGTTCCTGGATATTCAGCGGGCGGTGCGGGATGAGCGCTGGAAGCTGATTGCTTATCCGAGGTTGGGTTATTTGCAGTTATTCGACTTACAGAAGGATCCCTACGAGACGAATAACTTGTATGACCGGCCGGAAAGCGCGCCGCACATTGCGCGCTTGCGGGGGCTGATGCGGGAGTGGCAGGCGAAGGTGGGGGACAAGGTGGCGATCCCATTGGAGAGCAAGGCTCCGGAGCGAGTCGACCTGACGGGGCGGAAGCGGGAGCCGGATCAGTGGCAGCCGGAATGGATTGTGAAGAAGTACTTTGAGGGGACGCCTACTTCGACAGGAAAGCGTTGATGACCGGGGCGATGGTCATTCAACTTATCGGTTACTTCAAGGAAGCTTTGGTGAGGGCGGGGCGGCGGACCCTCAGGGCGAGGTCGTTCAAATAGCGATGCAGGGTGCGGCGGAGGGCCTCTTCGAGAATCATCCGACGGACGGAGGACAAGGCACCATCGAGCAGACCGAGGCGGGAGCGGTTGACGTATTCGAGCCAGGCGCGATCGGCGTGGACGGGGTCCTGTTCAAGGCGACTGATGCCGAGGGCACCATCGAGATAGTGATTAGCGTAGATTTGGCGGGAAACAATATAGAGGCGCGGGCCGGTGCGGTAAATCGTCATGTGGGTGGCGCTGAAGACGGGGCGGGGGCCCATTTTCTCGAGCGACCAATAGAAGAAGTCTTCGGCGCCGGAGAGGGGCGCGGCCGGGTAAGTGAGTAAGTGCTGTTGTAACTGGGGGACCTCAGCCAGCAGGCTGCGGGAAGCTTCGATCATTTCGCGGGATTCCAGGCCCGTGGAGAGGGCGACAGCTTTGTCGTGATAGGCCGACAGGCGGGCGGCGCCGCCTTCCTGATAGGCGCGGATACTGGCGAGTATTTCGTCGCGGACGATGTCGTTGGCGCGTTGACGAGCGCCGGGTTGGTCCCAGTGGGCGTCGCGATGGAGGCGCTCGATGGCGGACTTTGGCAGGCGCCAATCGCATTCGCCGGGGCGGCAGCGGCGGAGCGAGTCAAGTTCGGCGTCGGCGAACTTAAGGGCGCGGAGATCGTTGAGGGCGGCATGAGGCTGGAAGAGCCCGACGGCGAGGACCTCCGGCCCTTTTTTGAAGCTTTGGATACCGCGGACGCGAGTTTCGAAGGCATCGAGTCCGCATTCGAGCGGGATCGCGCCGAATAAGACCACTTCGCGGCGATGCTGGGTAGCCAGGGTTTGGGTGCCGCTGGTGCGGGAGAGCCTCGCGCGCCGAATGGCCAGTTCGAGGGGGTTGGCCATCAGCAGAGGGCCGCAGGTGAGAAGGGCAAACAAAAGGCGCATATCCACCATAAATGATCCTAGCGAACGAAGATGAAGTCTAAATGAATCATAATCTAATTCCCGGTTTCAAGGCCCAGCCAGGAGCCGG
>JBBQQS010000461.1:0-4416 GCA_038215525.1 Bryobacterales bacterium | reverse complement strand
TTCGGCCTCGACCTCGGCCGCCAGCAGGCCCCCGTCCATCCGGCCGCGCACTACGCCATGGGCGGCGTGTTGACTGACCTTCATGGCCAAACCTCCGTCGAACGCCTCTTCGCCGCGGGTGAAGCTGCCTGCACCGGTGTCCACGGGGCCAATCGGCTGGCGAGTAACTCGCTGCTCGAAGGCGTCGTTTTCGGCGAACGCGTCGGTCGCGTAATGGCGAACCTGACGGCCCGCCCCGGGGCCCTCGAGATCGACCTGCCCGAAAATCGCTTCCCCCAGATCTCCCAAGTGGAACTGCGCCGCCTGGCCTGGGAGCAATGCGGCATCGTCCGCGACGGCACTGGCCTGCAGACCGCGGTGGATACCTTGGCGAATTTACCGCACGCCGGCCGCGGCGACCTCTCCCGGGTGGACTTCGATACCCGCAGCATCGACGAAGTGCTCCGCATCCTGGCCACCTGTGCCCTGGCCCGCCAGGAAAGCCGTGGCGGGCACTTCCGTACGGATTTCCCAGTGAAAGACGATGTCCACTTCCGCGCCCACTCCGTCATCGCCCGCCATCGCGGCGTCCGGTTTGTGGGGCAAATCAATCCGGCCTGACCGGCTGTGGCAACTACGGCGGCTGCTTCAAATTTTAGCCACACTTAAGTCCTATAGCTGATTTTCGGTACTTTCTTTTGCTGTCCGCCTGTGATAAAACGTATCTCCTACGGGATTCTGGATTCTGTTGCATTTCGCAACGAATGTAGCCTTTTCCAGCAATGAACACGTGATTTCCGGATTGACAGTCACCCGCCAAGGCGCTAAGTTTTTATAAGTTTCGTCAATTTTTGAAACTTAGGGGAACAATGAAATCTTTCAAGACGGTCTGCCTTGCGCTCACCTTCCTTCTGGCCTCTGCCCTTCCGTCAGCGGCCCAAACTCTTTATGGCTCCGTAGTCGGAACAGTGCTCGATTCGAGCGGCGCCCAACTGCCCAATGCCAAGGTCACGTTGACCAATAAGGGTACCGGCTTAGTGCTCGACGCCGTTTCGGGTACCGATGGCACCTTCACTCTTCCGAACGTGGTTCCCGGCAACTATGACGCCAAGGCCTCGGTGGCCGGCTTTAAAGGCCAGTCGCTGACTAACCTGGCGATTGCCGTTAACACCGTTAGCCGCCTCGATTTCAAGATGGAAATCGGCGCGGTCAGTGATCAGATCACGGTCGCGGCCGAAGTGGCCCAATTGCAGACCGACAAAGCAGACACCCACACCGAAATCCGTTCGGACATGGTAATCAACATGCCGCTGCCCGGCCTGCGCAATTACCAGAGTTTGATCAACCTCGTCCCCGGCGCGACGCCGGCTTCGTTCCAGAACTCGATTACCGATACGCCGATGCGCTCGTTGCGCACCAACATCAATGGCACCAACGCGAACAACAACGTTACGCGTTTGGACGGTGCCACCAGCGTGAATCTCTGGCTGCCGCACCATGCCGGTTACGTGATGCCGTCCGAGATGATCGAGACCGTCAACGTCACCACCGTGGCCGGCGACGCCGAACAAGGCATGGCCGGCGGCGCGGCGATTACCCTGGTAACCAAGAGTGGTACCAACGCCTTCCACGGCAGCGCCTTCTGGTTCCACGATAATCAACGCCTTCGCGCGCGCAACTTCTTCTCGCAGATTGGCAAACCGGTAAGCATCTTCAATAACTTTGGCGGCACCATCGGCGGACCCATCGCGAAGAACAAGCTCTTCTTCTTCTACAGCTACGACAACACGAAGCAGCGCATCGGCCAAATTGCCACCTACTCGGTGCCCACCTTAGGCCTACGCACTGGCAACTTCGCCAATCAGGCGACGTTGCTTTTTGACCCGCTCACGGGCAACACCGCGACGGGCACGGGCCGCTCGGTCTTCCCCGGTAACATCATTCCGGCGAACCGGATCAGCGCCGCCGCGCAAAGGATCCAAGCCTTTTTCCCGAATCCGAACTTCGGCGCGGGTGAGTTGAACAACTTCCAAGTGGCGGCCACCCCGCTCTTCAATCGCTCCTTCAACGACCTCAAGTTCAACTATCAGCGCAATCAAAACCACGTCATCTGGGGCCGTTATGGCCAGATGGGCGCCCTCTCGGGCGGCCGCGGCGTCTTTGGTGACGGCGTGGGCCCCGCCCCCGGCGCTGACCCAGGCTTGGGCGACACGCGCGTAAAGAACATGGCCATCGGCCACACCCTCACGTTGAGTTCCAATCTTCTCATCGATGGCGTCATCGGCTATCAGCGGATGGACCAAGTGGTACAGGGTCAGGACTTCGGTAAGGACTTTTCCACCTCGCTCGGCATCCCCGGCTTGGGCGGCCCCGATCCTCGCCAACAGGGTTTCCCCAACATCAGCTTCAACGGCTACAACGGCTTCGGCGTCCCTGGGTGGATGCCGGCCGAGCGCATCGAAGAGAGCTTCACCATCTCGCAGAACGTTCGGTGGGTGAAGGGTAAGCACAACTTGGCCTTCGGTTTCGACGGCGTGCTCCATCGCTTGAACCATTGGCAGCCGGAGCTGGGTGCCGGTCCACGCGGCGCTTTCAGCTTCAACGGTGGCGTCACCGGTAACGGCACCTTCAACAACATCAATAGCTACGGCGCGTTCCTTCTGGGCCTGCCCAACCAGATCTCGAAGAGCATCCAGAACATTCTCGCCACCGGCCGCGAATATCAGTTTGGCTTCTACGCGCAGGATCGCTTCCAGGCTACCCGCAAACTTACCGTTAGCTGGGGCCTTCGTTACGAATACTATCCGCTGATGGGCCGCTCGAACGGCTTTGGCATCGAGCGCTATGTTCCCGATACCAACCAGGTCTTCCTGGGTGGCCGTGGCAACGTGCCCCGTTCGAATGGCTTCTCGGTTAGCAAGCTGAACCTGGCTCCTCGCTTGGGTCTGGCTTACCGCTTGAACGACAAGACAGTCGTCCGCACCGGCTACGGCATCAACTACAGCCCGCTGCCCTGGAGCCGGCCGCTCCGCGGCTTTTTCCCCCTAACGGTGAACTTCACGTTCCCGTCCGCCAACGATAACGTGTCCGTCCGCTCCTTGGCGGAAGGTATCCCGCCCGTCTTCGGGCCGGACCTCTCCACCGGCGTCGTCAACCTGCCCGCCGCGGCTGACATGCGCAGCCCGGTTAGCGGCCGGATTACCCGCGGCTACATCCAAAGCTGGAACTTCACTTTGGAGCGCCGTCTGCCGGGCTCCATCGTTTCTTCCATCGCCTATGTGGGCACGCAGACGACCCACATGATGGCCGACCGCGACGTCAACTCCGGCCAAGTGCTGGGTGCCGGCAACGCGGGCCGTCCCTTCTCGGCTCCCTTCGGGCGCAACATCTCGAGCCTGCTTTGGGACGGCTACTTGAGCTCGAACTACCACGCCCTCCAGACCTCCGTTCGCCGTCAGGCGAAGGGCCTCACCCTGCAGGGTGCCTATACTTGGTCCAAAGCCCTCAATATGGCTGATGACGAAGGCTGGGTCACCCCGAACTTCAACTGGGGCCCGGCGTTCCGTCGCAATTATGCCCCCGCCTCCTTCGACCGTCGCCATAACTTCCAACTGGGCTACGTCTACGAATTGCCGCTCGGCAAGGGTAAGCAGTGGGCCAATGGCAAGGTCGCCGATGCGGTTATCGGCGGCTGGCAGGTTTCTGGCGTCACCGCTGCGTTCACCGGAACGCCCTTCAGCCCCAGTTCGCCCGCCGGCACTTTAAACCTGCCCGGCAACATCCAGACGCCTGATCAGGTGAAGGCCGACGTCGGTCGTCCCGAGGGCATCGGCCCCGGCACCACCTTCTACGACACCAGCGCCTTCGCCGCGCTGCCCACGGGCCAGGCGCCGCGCTTCGGTTCAATGGGCCGCAACAGCCTGCGCAGTCCCGGTATCTTCCGCAATGACCTTACCCTCAGCAAGAACTTCAACTTCTGGGAGAAGGTGACCATGAACTTCAGGGCGGAAGCTTTCAACGTTACGAATAGTCGCTTGTCGACCGGATTCGCCTCCGGCGACGTAACGAATCCGAACTTCCTTCGGGTGCTTAGCTCGGCGGACGAACGGCAGATTCGACTGGCACTGCGGTTCCAGTTCTAATTTAACTCACCGCAAAAAAGGCCCCGGTTCACGCCGGGGCCTTTTTCTTTGGGATGCTGAGAGGGACGCATGATTCCGTTGCTCCTACTGCTATTCGCGCAAACCACCGAACAAAAGGCCACCCAGGCCAAGTCCTTCATGGAGCAGGGCCGCTTCGCCGAAGCCTCGGTCCTGTGGGGTGACCTCGTCAAGGCCATGCCCGGCAACCCCGGCCTCCAACTCAACCAAGGCATGGCCCTGCACCTAGCCGGCGAAGTCGCCAAAGCCATCCCGCTGCTCGACGCTGCCGCAAAGG
>JBBQQS010000460.1:0-4449 GCA_038215525.1 Bryobacterales bacterium | reverse complement strand
AGCCGTGCGCGTAGAACATATCCTCCAGCGAGTCGGCGAAGATGTGCGGCACGCCGTAGCGATCCCAAAGAATTTCCGGTCTGCCGGCGGCCTGGAGCATCACAGTCATCATAAAGAAGAACCACATTTTTCGCATGGACTTGCCTTTCGGATCGAGCCCCGGCGGCGACACAGAACGCGGGCTTCGAGATCTCGTGATTCTAGCGAACTTTCACCCCTCCAGCAGCGTCGCCCAAAAAGGCATACAATATTGACGTAATGCTGACGAATAATGACCGAATGCTCGAAGACTTGTTGCCGCCGTCGCCGCAGCCCCGGGTCTTCCGTTTGTCGCAAGGCGCCGGACCGCAGGCGCAGAGAACGGTTTGGGGTAGTGAATACGAAGCACCGTCGATGCTGGGCAATTGCCATGCCAGCATCGAGCGCGCCTTGGCGGGCGATCAGCCCACGGAATTGACTTGGTGGTCTGCCATGCTGGAGCGTCATTTGGATCAGGTGGTGGCGGGATACATGGAAGGCTGCCGTGTCGCACGCCATTGGGATTTGCGCGAAGTAGCCCAGGTGCATTGGTACGCCTTCTCCGTCAAAGCCCGGTTGCGCGGCGCCCGGTTCTTCCCCGGCCTGTGGACGAGAGCCGGACGCCCATTGTCCGCTTTACAGCTGATTCAGCCGTAGTAGTCCCACAATTGATCTTTGGCGGCGGAAGCCTGGTTGCGGCCGGAAGGGTCGGCGGGGGGGCGGGTGTCGCGTTCACCTTCCCGGCGGAGCGCCCAAATCCACAGGGCAGGGAAAAGAAGTGAACCGGCTTGCAGTAGGATACTACCTTGGGCAAGGAGCCGATGGTTCTCCATCCACGCGGCCAGTGCGGTTACTGCCGCCATCGAGGCCATGATTCGTTCATGGCGGACCACGTTGGGACGACGGCGGGGGTCAAGGTAATTCAGGACAAGTACCAAGCTGATGGCGTTCACCGCTACGGCTAAACCCAGAATTCGTTGCGCGACCAGCAGGCCACGCACCGCGTTGCCGGAAGGCTCCAGAGCCCCCAAAACGCCAGAAAGCGAGACCACGATGCCACAGGCGGCAAGAACAGCTCGCAGGCTCAGGCCAGGGTAATGCTCTAGCGAACGATAGACCGTTTCGAGGAAGGCCCCCATCAGCGTGGCCATGGTCGCCACCGCGCCGATTTTCCAAACCATCAGGGGATCACCTAGCTTCAACGAAGTGACCGCAAACCACCCGAAAAGGGCAACCATGTGCGCCGCGAGAAAACGAAACTGGAAAAGGAGTTGGGTTCGCCACAAATGCCAAACCACGATGAGTTGCAGTAGGGCCGCAGCGAACTGAATTTTGGTTTGCACCCGGCGCTATGGTACGCCGGGTGCGGAATACTTGGCAAGTCGCGGCCAGGCTAGAAGCCGAGCGGCGGAACTTCGGGGGGGGGTAAGCCCATGGTGGTTGCCTCCTGTCGGTGTTTTTCGGTCACAGGATGAGCATAAGTAACCGGCGCAATTTGCGGTGTACATCGGAAGAGATTTTCGAATCACCCCTCAGGCTGCCGCCGCACGGGGAAAATCGCCCGAAGCTTCAGCGTGAGCAATGATTCCAAACCAGTTTTTCTTCCATGCCCCCACCACCCCCTGCCCCAGGTCGGCATTCATTTTCCATCTATTGAACGAAATGGAGAAAAATTCACAATATTGGCAAAAATGGGGAAAATTCCTTTTGAATTCAGTCACCCCAAAGGCGCTGACAATTCTCCTTCCCCCGGATGCGGGGGAAACGATACACTGAGGTGAGTGCCCGGGTGGCGAAATCGGCAGACGCAACGGACTTAAAATCCGTTATCCTCACGGGTGTGTGGGTTCAAGTCCCACCCCGGGCACCAATGTTCTCTTCCAGTTAGGGGCAAAAGCCCGCCCCTCAGTTACCCATCGACGCCGGTGTGACCATACGGTGATGCTTCGCGTTTTCTAATCGCTGATGCTCCAGTGATCGACCTCTCAGATTCGTTTTTCCCCTGCCCCTCCTCTTTCGAGATTCCCCCCCCCGATGTCCCACCCCGTGAAGCCTTCCACCGAGAAAACGGCCTTCTTCGGAAAAATTTCGCGATTCACTACCCACGCGGTAGCGAGGCCAAAGGACTAGAGATTTCCCTACCCCACCCCCACTACCACCCACTGCCGAGAACCGTGCCATTTCTGTAAAACGTGCGGTTCATTTTGGAATTATCCCTTCCCAAAATCGAACATCCTGCGGGTATCGAGAGAGTAACCCATGGTTCATAGCGTTGAAAACACTGGGCAATGCTTTTCGATTCCGCCTATGGCCCGGTGAGTGCTAAGTAGGGCTAAGTAGAATATTCGCACTGAATCGCGCTAAAGGCTTTATCTGGCGCGCAGTGTTCCCACTTAAAGGATTCGTTGCAAAAATGTCTCATTTGTCTTTTCTCGCCTTGGCCTTAGCTTCCGGCACGCTCGCCAGCGCCACCATCATCACCCAGACCTGTACTCCTGCCAACCAGACTGCCGTCGGCGGAGGCTCAGTCGTTGCACTCGGGACGACGTCGGTCTCCTGCGCCGGGTTCATGGCCCCGGGTGGCTTCACCATTAGCGGCATCGGCTACAGCTTTTTGGGCACGTTTTCGGATTCCGATGGCAGCAACGGCCTTCATCAGTTAACCTTTAGCGGCACAACGCCCCATGGCACCTTTGGCCCGTTCAACACCAATAGCGATGGGGAGGTTGGTTCCACCGGAGACCGCTCCGGACTTTCCTTGGCCTTCAATCTCGGCCCGTCGATCAGCGCTTTCCAGGTGAGCGTCAATGTGGCCAATACCGTGATCACCAACGTCTTCCCGGCCACCGCTCAATACACGGTCACGGCGGTGTACACCTACGAAGCGATTTCAAGCGGCGTACCTGAGCCGGCGACGATGTCCTTAGTGGGCGCCGCCCTGCTTGCCGCATGCTGGCGCAGGTTCCGGCTCAAGGCCTGAGCTGTCAAGCGTGTCGACCGGTGCGGCCGGGAATGGCCCACACCGCTTCCAGCTTGCCTCCTCGCAAGGCGCACATTTCGTCGTGCAAACAGACGGTGCTGTCGGTGTAGCCGGGGATAAACGCTACGGTGTCTCCCACGGCGGGTTTTGCCGCAGGCTCAGCCAATTCGAGCGTGCCATGCTCGGCAGAAAGCGCGACGCTTTTCACTTCCAGCCCGATCGGCCGTGGCAGACCGTGCTGGACACTCATGGTCTTGAAGCCGGCGTCAACGATTACCCGCGTGGGCGAAGGCCGGCTGGCCACCCGCGTCAACACCGTGAGGGCAAACTCATGGTCGAGCCCCCACTTCTGGTAGCTAAGATCCGAGAAGACTCCCCCGCCGGCTTGCACTTCCGTGATCCCCGGTAACGGCGCGGCCATGCGGAACGTGCCACTGCCACTCGAGGAGACAATCTCAATCGGGATGCCCGCCGCGCGACACTCGTTGGCCGTGGCGACCAGTTGGCCCATGGCATCCGTGATCTTGGCGAGCTTCGTCTCGTCATCGAAGGCGAGTACGTGGCCTTCCCAACCCATTAAGCCCGACAAGTGCAAGCCCGGCGTGTTCATCACCTGCCGGGCGAGCGCCACGGTCTCGGCGCCTGGAGCAATGCCAGAGCGGTTCATGCCGACATTCAGCTCGATGAGGACGTTGATCGTGACGCCTTCGGCCTGGGCCGCGGCGGCGAGCATCTGCGTATGAGCGGGGCTGTCGCTGGCAGCGATTAGACCGGGCGTGCGGCGCGCGAGCCGCGCCAGACGCGCCAGCTTGCGTTCGCCCACCACTTGATTCGCCAGTAAGATGCTTTGGGTGCCCGCCGCGGCCATCGCTTCGGCCTCATACAGAGTCGCGCAGGTGACACCGATTGCCCCGGCGGCGATCGCCCGCTGCGCGAGCGCCGTCGCCTTCTGCCCCTTCATGTGCGGACGCCAGCCCAGGCCATGCTGCCGCACGATATAGTCCACCATCCGCTGGACATTGCGCTCATACTTGTCGAGATCGAGACAAAGAGCGGGCGTTTCGAGGGCCTCCAAGGGCAGCCCGATGGCTTCGGCATTGGCGCCGGGGATGGGAAGTGTGGTCATGAGAGGGTTCGTCTCATATCTTATCGTTCTGGCGGTACGATCAAAGATTGCCATGTTCGAACTCATTGAAATCGACTACCCTGACTTTGGCCAAGCTGCCGAACCGCCCGTCTTTGGCATCGACGACTACCGGCCCCGCCTCGCCAGGCTGCGCGAAGCGATGCGGGAGGAATCGCTCACCCACCTGCTGATCTACGCCGACCGCGAGCACCTGGCGAACCTCGCCTGGGTGACCGGCTTTGACCCGCGCTTCGAAGAGGCCCTGCTGATTCTGCGGCCCGACGCGACGCCGATCATCCTGGTGGGCAACGAGTGCGAGGCCTAC
>JBBQQS010000459.1:0-4458 GCA_038215525.1 Bryobacterales bacterium | reverse complement strand
GGTCGTCGGCCGCGTGCGTGGTCAAGCGCTTCGCTTCGCCACCCATCTGCTGGATCCAAATGTCGAGGTTTGCGCCCGTGGCGCGGTCCGACGCGTAGGCGATCATATTGCCGCCGGGCCAGAAGGAAGGCTCGACGGTGAGGCCGGAGTCAAAGGTAAGTTGCGTCAGCGCCGCCTCGTTGGGAGCCCCCGCCTTCGCAGCCGGCGCGGGCATCCGGTACCAAGCGACGCCCGCAGCCAGCGACAACGTCGCCGCCGCGCCCGTAACCCACCAGGCTGCACGCCCGGGTATCCGGGACGGGGGCAGCGGCTTGGCCGCGCCTGCCACCGGGGCGGCCAAGCGCCCCGAATCGCTCTCCTCCTTCAGTTCCTGCAAGGCGATCTCGAGGTCGGCCACACCCTGAAATCGCTTACGCGGATCCTTTCTCAGGCAGCGGTTGACGATGCGCTCGAGTTCCACCGGGACTTCGGGCGCCACTTCATGCAGAGGCGGCGGATCGGCGTTCAGGATACGCGACAAAGTTGAGATACGCGACTCGCCCAGGAACGCCCGCTGGCCAGTGAGCATCTCGTACAGCACCGCACCGAAGGAGAAGATGTCGGAGCGGCCATCGACGGGCTTCGCCTCGGCTTGCTCGGGCGACATGTAGGAGACCGTACCCAAAATCGAGCCCTCCTCGGTGCGTGGCCCGGCGGTGCGCGTATTCTCATCTTCACCCAACGGCGCCTTATCCTGCAGTTTCGCCAAGCCGAAATCGAGGAGCTTCACCACGCCTTTATCGCTCACCATGACGTTACCCGGCTTCAGATCACGATGCACGATCTTGGCCTCGTGGGCAGCGGCGAGCGCGCCTGCGATCTGGGTGGCAATACCCAGCGTCTCCCCGACTCGCATACCTCGGCGGGGAATCGCCTGATCGAGCGTCTTGCCGGCGACATACTCCATCACGATGAAGTCGATGCCGTTCTCCTCGGCGATCTCGTGGATCGTAACAATGTTGGGGTGGTTGAGCGCGCTGGCGGCCCGGGCTTCTTGAATGAAGCGTTGCTTGCGCGAAGCATCGCCCGTCTTACCGGCCGGTAGCACCTTGATGGCGACCATCCGGTCCAGCTTGATGTCACGGGCTTTGTACACGACGCCCATTCCACCTTCGCCGAGCTTCTCGATAATCTCGTAATGCGTAATACTCTGTGGCGTCATGGTTTTGGACTGCGCACCATCATAGCGCGTGCCGATCTCACGCACAGCCAGGGAGCAAGAAAGTCCCCCTTCGTTGGTTTTTTTCGCGTTACGTCAACATTCGCTTCGATGGTTTGCTATTTGATATATCCTCCGGTAGTCCGTAAGTCCCCACTCGGGTATTCTGGGGACTCGCACGCAGGTGAGGAAGCGAATCTTCCCGCTCAAAAGGAACAACAATGAAGCGAGTAGCGAACCATTCTGGCCTTGAGTTTTACGTCGAATTGCTGGTACAACTCGGGGTGATCACCCTGCCCGGGTGATGGGGCTGTGCTTCGTCACTGTCGAACGTGCGGTGACTCGTGTCTGCCGGTCCGAACCTGCTCGCAGTCGGACGACATGCGCGAAAACGTAATATACCAAGTGAGCTCGATTCCAGGAGGATCTATGGACCACAGCATTGTTAGCGGTGCCACGACCGCGTATAGCCATCGTTTGACCCCCGGCGCAGAACAGTTTCTCATGACGCTCAAGTCTGACGGTTTTCCAGGCTGGGCGTATCTTACAATCGAACAGGCACGAGCCATGCTGGGCCCGGTTGCTCCGCTCGCGGGCGAGCCTGAACGAGTATCACGGGTTGAGGACACCCATGTGCCAGGAAATCCTGAGATACCGGTTCGCCTCTATATTCCCGAGAGTCTCCGGCCCGATCTACCTATGCCCGTAATCGTGTATTTCCATGGGGGAGGTTGGGTGTGCGGAGATTACGCATATATAGATACACCGGTTCGAGCCCTTGCGAATCGGTCCGGTTGTGCGGTTGTCTCGGTGAATTACCGTTTGGCGCCAGAGTTCAAATATCCCGCCGCACTGGACGATGCATACGCCGCCCTGATATGGGCCTCTCAGCAAGGGCAGCGGTTCGGGTGGGATGGCTCGAAGCTGGCCGTTGCGGGTGACAGTGTCGGTGGCGGCCTGGCGGCGGCCGTAGCGTTGCGCTCGCGAGATGAGAGTGGGCCGGCGATTGCTTTTCAGTTGCTCGTGTACCCGGTCTTGGATCACGACTACAGCAACGAATCCTATCGCCAGTTTGGAAGCAGCTGGGGTATTCTCACCCGCACCGATATGATCTGGTTCCACTCTCACTACGTAAGCCATCCGGATCAGTTGGATCTGCCGTATGTCTCTCCCGCGCGATGGGCCCACCTCGAAGGTCTACCCGAGGCGCTTGTTTTAGTGCCAGAGGCTGACCCGCTCAGAGATGAAGCTCTGCTTTACGTCGAGCGGCTCTCGGCAGCCGGTGTCCGGGCACGATCGGTGGTTTATCCTCGTGTGATCCACGGGTTCTGGCAGTTTGGTGCCCTAATGGCCGAGGCCCACACCGCCATCGACGAAGCAGCCGCGTCTCTACGGTCCTGTTTCTCGATACCATCAAGCCGCGCGAGCACTGGTTCATGAGCGCACAGCACCGATCCTGCAAGCTTCGGGCGATCAGGGACACTCACTACCACTCCGTGGAGCTTTGACGAGCTCAGGGGGACAGTCTGGTATGACCCGTCATCACCCGCAAAGTGGCTACGAAATGCCCGTATTTGCGGTAAAGCAGAGGAGAGGCGTGTCTCAAAATCTTTCGGAATCCAGCGCATCCCCCGGCATGCCGGACTTATCGCCAACTTGCTTTGATTCCCAAACGTTAGCAGCTTCAGGATGCGGTGGACCCGGCCCCCACCGCATTTCCAAGTCGCAAATCCGGCCATTGCGGCGGGACGTTGTCAGAGACTGACCACCCGAAGTAGCTTGCCCGGCTGGTCCCATGCAGTATCCTTGATAGATTGATGACCCCTGGCGAGCGCATAGGCCCCTACCTCATCGAAGCCCCCATCGGCGAGGGCGGCATGGGCGAGGTCTTCCGCGCTCGTGATACGCGGCTCAACCGGACGGTTGCCCTGAAGGTCTCGAAGGCCGAATTCGGTGACCGCTTCGCGCGCGAAGCCAAAGCCGTCGCGGCGCTCAATCATCCGAACATCTGCACGCTTTTCGATGTGGGCCCCAACTACCTCGTGATGGAGTACATTGAGGGGACGCAACTGAAGGGTCCGTTACCGGTGGAGAAGGCCGTGGAGTACGCCAGCCAAATTCTCGACGCACTCGACGCGGCGCACAAGAAAGGCTTCACGCATCGTGACCTGAAGCCAGCCAATATCCTGGTGACCAAACAAGGGATAAAACTGCTGGACTTCGGCCTCGCCAAACGCGCCGCGCCACAAGAGGAAACTGACGCGACCCTCACCAAGGCGCTCACCGGCCAAGGCCAGATCCTGGGGACCCTGCAATACATGTCGCCCGAGCAGTTGCAGGGCAAGCCAGCCGACGCCCGCAGTGACCTGTTCGCCTTCGGCTGCGTTCTCTACGAGATGCTGTCCGGCAAGCGCGCCTTCGCGGGCTCGTCCAGGGCCAGCGTCATCGCCGCGATACTCGAGCGCGAACCGGCCCAGCTCTATCCGGATCGGCCCTTGGGTCGTGTCATTCAGACGTGTCTGGAGAAGGACCCAGACCGGCGGTTCCAGAATGCGTTGGATCTCAAGCGCACTTTGGCCTGGGCGACGGAGCGGCAGCCCGTTGCCGCGGCGAAGGCGAATCGTTGGCTCTGGGCCGTGGCCGGCACCGCGCTCGCCACCATCGCATGGGGCGGCTGGATGATGTCCCAATCCCGGCCGGCGCCGATCGACGAGCGGGTCGTCCGATTCCAGATCGCCCCGCCCGAAGGCGGTCGCTTCGACCAAACCAGCCTCGCCGTGTCGCCAGACGGTCGCATCCTGGCTTACACGGCGGTCGCACAGGGCAAGCGCGGGCTCTGGGTCCACCCGTTGGATGGCGGATCCGCCACGCCGCTCCAGGGAACCGACGGCGCCTCTCGACCTTTCTGGTCGGCGGACGGCCGGTCCATCGGCTACTGGGTCGGCCATAAAGTCCGTCGCATCGAAGTGGCGGGCGGAGCTCCGCTGAAGATCTGCGATACGATATCGGAATTCCTCGGCGGCGCCTGGGGTGCTGACGGTGTGATCGTTTTCGCCACCTTCACCAGTCCATTGCTGCGGGTCTCCGCGTCCGGCGGCTCGCCAACGCAGCTAACCGCGTTTAACGCCGCGCGCGGAGAGGTATCCCACGCCCATCCCCAACTTCTTCCTGGTGGCCGCGCGGTACTGTTCTTCGTCGACGCGGCCAAGCCGGAAGACACCGGGGCTTACGTGGCACGACTCGATAATCCGCGGGAGCAC
>JBBQQS010000458.1:0-4461 GCA_038215525.1 Bryobacterales bacterium | reverse complement strand
GGGCTTCGCCTCCGAGCCGATCACCGACGCCGAAGTCGAACGCGCGCGCATGCAACTCATGAACGACATCGAAATGGCGATGAACAATCCGCGCCAACTGGGCGGCGCCTTAACCGAATTTATTGCCATGGGCGATTGGCGCCTGTTTTTCGTTTACCGCGACGGCTTGCGCGATGCCAAGCGCGAGGACGTGCAGCGGGTCGCCTTGCGCTATCTCATGCCATCCAACCGCACGCTCGGCCTGTTCGTGCCCACGGCGCAGGCGCAACGGGCGGAAATCCCGCCGGAGCCGGACGCCGCCGCCCTGGTCAAGGATTACAAAGGCCGGGCCGAGGTCGCGGCGGGCGAGGTTTTCGACCCTACCCCGGCGAATATCGATGCGCGCACCAGGCTGCAGCAACTGCCCGGCGGCATGAAGCTCGCGCTGCTACCGAAGAAGACGCGCGGCGGCACGGTGGTGGCGCAACTGGCGCTGCACTGGGCTTGAAGGTAACTGTATATCCCGACGACGCGGTCCACTTTCTGCTGGATCTAATGATGCGATTCGACCTTGCGTTCGATACCGGCAGCCAGCGCTTACCTAGTGCCGGAACTCTTGGCCGATCAGCAACCGGCGGATCTGTCGCAGTTCGCCGGTGAAAAGAGCCTCGGCTTCGAATACCGCTACCCGATTGTGCCCCACGGCTTGCTGCCCCAGTTCATCGTGCGGACCCATCACCTCAGCGAAGGCTAAGCGCGTTGGAAAACCGGCGTGATCATTTGCCGTGGGGGCAATCGGGCGCTGGTGCGTGCGGATCTCCCCAATCGGAAGGTGAGTGTCCAAGTGAACGGAGCCGTCGCCACCCACCGTGAGCTGCTGGGTATTGTGCGGTTCACGTTGGACCAAATCCACGCCACCAACTTGCGCCACGTCGCCGCCGAGCCGTGGGTACTGCTTGCGGGGCATCCCGGCATCGCTCTGCTGGAATCGCACTTGCTCGCGGCCGTAGCCGAAGGGCGAAAAACCTTCCCGGTCTTCGTCGACGGCAAGTACCGGGATGTGTCGATTCAAGAAGAGTTACTGAGCCCGGTTGAGCCACAACCGAAGCCGTTGCGGCTCTTCTTGAGTTACCGTCACCTGGACGACGAACACCGTCAGAAGTTGCGTGCTCGGTTGAAGCCTTTGGAGCGCGAGGGGCTGATCCATCGAGAAATCGCTTCGCCAACTCCGTGCTCAGCGTTAGCCGCTATTTGAAGGCTAACTCGCTTGCCGAAGTGCATCCTCCACGGCCGCTGGGTGCCGAGCGATCACGGCGAGCAAAACGCGTGCTGGGCCGTCCGGCCTGGTCCGGCCTTGTTCCCAGTTCCGGAGTGTGGCGGCTTGGAAGCCGAATTTGGCGGCAAATGCGGCTTGGCTGAGCCCCAAATTCTTGCGCGTCGCGCGAACGTCGACTAATGGCACATCCACCGTAGTCACTCGCACGGGGACATCCTTACCTTCTACCCAGTCCACCGCCTCCCGCAAGCTGGCAATGATCCGGCTACCCGCGGTGGGTGTCTTTGCCTTCAACTCTTTTTTCATCGCGTCATCCTCTTCTGATATCCCGCCACCAAGCGTGGCAGCAGCGTTTTCATTTCGTTTCGTTCGGCGGCGCTGAGATTCGTTTTTTCGTTTTTCGTGAACACGCTCAGGAGAACAGAGGCAGCGAATCATTGTGAAAGTAGTAAATCACCCGCGCACCACCTCGCTTGCCCCTTCCCGTCGCCTTCCAGCGAAGCTTTCGTCCACCGCCAGTGCCAGGCATGATGTGGCCCGCCTCGGGATTTGCCGCAAGGAAGCCAACCACTTCCAAGCGTTCTTGGTCAGTCATTGCACTAGCCGCATCTTGCAGGAAACTGGGAGTCTCCACCACGGTCATCGGAACAGTCACCTACTGATTATACGCTATCAGCGTAATCCGCCGCAGCTATGCCGAAGGTGGCGAAATCACTGGTAAGTCCGGAAACAGACCCTGGAAAAACCGCGCATCGGCACTGACCAGCCGACTGGTCTTAGCGGCGGCGTGGGCTCCGATTAGGAAGTCGGTGAAGATCCTGCTGGGAGCGGGCCGTCGTTCGGTGTAGGCGGCATAGGCCTTAGAGGCCGCTTACCAGATGGGCCGAGGCAGGTCGAAATCCACCTCGACTCTCGCTTCGGCCAGCATGCTCTCGAACCGGGTTGGGTCCAGGCCCGGGCGGGCGGAGAGTTCGGCCCAGACGGGGGCGCAGATGACGATGGGTCCGTCGGCCTGGAGCTTGATCAGCAGGTGAGCCAAGGCGTAGGCATTGGGCTCGCCGCCCCAAATGGCCGAGAAGATGTTGGTATCAACCGAAGTTTTCACGTGGGGCACCCGTGCTAATGATTATGCCGCGGAATCTCCTTGCCCACGTCCTGATACTTCACCGCAAACTCGAGCACCGCGCCCGATTCCAACTGCCCAACATGGGCGCGGAAGAGCTCCTGCCAGGGCGTCTGGCTGGGGCGAATGTCGATCTTCATCGCGGCGCGGCGTTGCGCGATCTCTTCCTCGGAGATCAGCACGTCCACCCGACGCTGGTTCAAGTCGACGGTGATGCGGTCTCCGGTCTGCAAGATGGCCAGGTTGCCGCCCACGGCTGACTCGGGCGACGCGTTCAGGATCGACGGGCTGGCCGAGGTGCCGCTTTGGCGGCCATCGCCCAGCGTAGGCATCTGGTTCACTCCTATCTTGATCAGCGCGTCCGGCGGCTGCATGTTGACCACTTCGGCCGCGCCCGGTTGGCCCACGGGACCCACGCCGCGAATGACGAGAATGCAGGTTTCGTCGATCTCAAGCGCCGGGTCGTTGATACGGTCGTGGTAATCTTCTGAGCCCTCAAAGACGATGGCTCGGCCCGTGAAAGTGTTTTCGGCGCCCGGACGGGCCAGGTAACGCTGGCGGAACTCTTCGCCGATGACGGAGGTCTTTACCAACGCCGAATGGAAGAGGTTGCCGCTGACGACGAGGAAGCCGGCGTTGGGCATCAGCGGGTCGGCCACGGTGCGGATCACCTTGGGGTCGCGGCTGCGCCAGTGGCCGTAATTCTCGCCGGCAGTCTTGCCGGAAACGGTGAGCGCCTGCGTCTGGATGAGCCCCGCGGCAATCAGCTCGCCCATCACCGCAGGGACGCCGCCCGCCAAGTGATAGGCCTCGCCCAGGTATTCGCCCGCTGGCTGACAGTTGACGATGAGCGGCACGTCATGGCCGATCTTCTCCCAATCCTCGATGTCGAGCTCAATGCCGATATGGCGGGCGATGGCGTTGATGTGCGGTGGGCAATTGGTGCTGCCGCCAATAGCGGAGTTAACGACGATGGCGTTGTCGAAAGCGGCGCGCGTCAGGATCTGGCTCGGCTGCAGATTCTCGCGGACCATGGCCACAATGCGGCGGCCGGTCTCATAGGCCATCTGGGCCCGTTCGCGATACGGGGCCGGTATAGCGCCGCACCCGGGCAGCGACATGCCCAACGCTTCGGCCAGCGAGTTCATCGAAAGCGCCGTGCCCATGGTGTTGCAATGGCCGATGCTGGGCACCGACGAGGCCACCATCTCCATGAAGCCGTGGTAGTCGATGGTGCCCGCGGCAAACAGCCGCCGCGCCTCCCAGATGGCCATGCCGCTGCCAGCCAGCTTGCCCTCGTAGTAACTGTTGATCATCGGTCCGCCGGAGAAGACGATCGACGGGATGTTCACTGTGGCGGCGGCCATCAGGCAAGCCGGCGTGGTTTTGTCGCAGCCGGTGGTCAGGATGACGCCATCGATGGGATTGCCATGCAGCACTTCTACCAGGCCCAAATAGGCCAGATTGCGATCAAGCCCCGCTGTGGGCCGGCGGCAGCCTTCGTGAATGGGATGCACCGGAAAGACAAAGGGCAATCCACCCGCATCGCGCACGCCATCGCGCAGGCGGCTGGCGAGCTCCAGCAAATGGCGGTTGCATGGCGACAGGTCGCTGCCGGTTTGCGCGATGCCGATGATAGGCTTGTCGCTCTGGAGCTCCTCGCGCGTGAGGCCGTAGTTGGGAAAACGCTCCATATAAAGGGCGGTCATGCCAGGGTTGGCGTGGTTGTCGAACCAATTGCGGCTGCGCAGGCGGCCGGGACATTCTTGCTTGGGGTCGAGGCTCATGGAGCCACCATTGTATCCGGAGTGTCACTCCCTACGGCGGATCGAGCGTCATTCCTACCCAAGCTCGGAAATCGTGACGCGGCCGTCGTGAGAATCGACGCCCATCCTTTCTCTCATAGAGCTGCACTTGCAACTCGTCCTCCAAATGCTTCAGTTGTTAATGAATGGCCGCCGGGGAGAGGTGCAGGACTCCGAAAGGTTTCCCAATGCAGCTAGCACCTTCACGCTCTTCAGTTCGCGGATTGCCATCTATTCGCGATGGGCCTCCTCGCCAAGGGCGCCGTGATACGCGACAA
>JBBQQS010000457.1:0-4468 GCA_038215525.1 Bryobacterales bacterium | reverse complement strand
GTGAACGAGAAGAAGGGCCTCACCTTCGCGCGCGGCCTACGCTCCATCCTGCGGCATGACCCCGACAAGATCCTCGTCGGCGAAATTCGTGACCAGGAGACGGCGCAGATCGCCATCAACGCCGCGCTCACCGGCCACTTGGTCTTCACCACTGTCCACGCCAACAACGTGCTCGACGTATTGGGCCGCTTCCTGAACATGGGCGTCGAGCTCTATAACTTCGAATCGGCCTAAAACTGCATTCTGGCCCAACTACTGGTGCGCAACATCTGCTAGCACTGCAAGCATCCGGTGAAGTATCCGGACGAGTTGCTGATCACAAGCGGCATGCGGCCCGAGGATTGGCGCGACGACGTCTTCTACGAGGGCGCCGGCTGCTTTGAGTGTAGCGGCACCGGCTATCGCGGCCGCAGTTCGATCCACGAACTGCTTGACTTAAGCGAGCGCATCCGCGAAATGATCATGGACAAGCGGCCCACTTCGCAGATCAAGCAGGCCGCGCGCGAGGAAGGCATGACCTTCCTGCGCGATTCGGCGCTCGACCGCGTACGCCGTGGCATCACCACCTTGAAAGAAGTGAATAAGGTCACCTTCATCGACTAACTCATGGCCACTCTCGCCCAAAGAATTCGCCGGCTGTTGACCGATCCGCCGCCCTCCTACGCCTTCGAGCTCTCCGAAGAAGGCATCGCTTGGGCCGCGCTCGATGAAGACGGCCCCGCGCGCACCGGCTTTGAGCGCTTCCCAGGCCCGACGCTCGAGGTGACGCCGCTCAAGGACAACGTCATCGACCCGGACTATCTGGCCCAAGCGATCGAGCACATCGCCTTAAGCGCGCCCGCCAAGCGGCGCACGGCGGCGCTGATTCTGCCCGACTACTGCGGCCGCATCATGGTGCTCGACTTCGACACCTTCCCCTCGAAGCCAGAGGAGCGCGAGGCGCTGGTGAAGTTCCGCATGAAGAAGAGCGTGCCCTACGATATCGACACGGCCGCGGTAAGCTTCGCCATCCAGCACGTCGATGGCAAGCGGCACGAGATTGTGGCCGCCGTGGTATCGCTCGACATTGTGGCGCGTTACGAGGCGGTATTTCATGGGCGGGGCTTTCACACCGGGCTCGTGACGACTTCGTCGATCGCCGCGCTCGACCTCATCCGGACCCCCGGCGTCACGGTGGCCGCCCGCTTGAGTGGCCGCGCGTTAAGCGTGTCGGTGGTGGAGGATGGGCGCATCAAGCTGGTGCGCTGCGTGGAACTCCCCGATGTGACGCGCGAAGAGATGGAGGGCGTGCTGATTCCAACGCTCGCCTACATTGAAGACGAACTCAAGGCGCGGCCGGAGACGTTGCTGGTGTGCGGCTTCGGCACCCAGGATGACGAAGTGAATTGGCTGGGCGACTTCGGCCTGAAGGTCGAGCCCTTGCGCAGCCGCCTGGGCACGCCCACGCAGCAAAACGCCGGCCTTCTCGGCTACCTCGAACGAACGGAGGCCGCCTAAATGGCCAAAGCCCTCGAAATTAACCTCGCCAGCCAGCCCTTCCGGCGCGACCGAGGCGTTTTTGTCTTCTCGGTGGCGCTGTCGGCGATTCTGTTCATGTTGCTGCTGGTGCTGGTGAGCTTGGCGATTCAGCAACGAAGCCAAGCCGACGATACCCGGTTGGCGATCGCTAAGCTGGAGCGCACCACGGGATCCCAGCAGTCCGAAGTTGTGCGCCTCGAAGGGCTGTTGCGGCAAAACGAAAACTCTGCGGTGCTCGATCGCGGCATCTTCCTGAACACGCTCATCCAACGCAAGGCGGTCAGTTGGACGCGCGTGTTCTCCGATCTTTCGAATGTGCTGCCGGGCGATGTACGCCTGGTAGCGGTGCGGCCGCAGATCCTGGGCAACAACCAAGTGGTGCTCGATATGACTTTAGCCGCCACCACTAGCCGGCCGGTGGTGGGCTTCCTGATGAAGCTCGAACAGTCGCCCATCTTCGGCGCCACCACAGTGCTCAGTTGGCGGCCGCCTTCGCAGAATGAGAATGTCTTCGTCTACCGCGTGACGGCCAACTACGCGCAGAAGCTATAAACGATGAATTTCGACGCGCTCAAGAACCTGAATTTTCGTGACCCGCGCATTCTGATGCGGGTGATTCTGGGCGTCCTGCTGCTCGGCAATCTGGTCGCTTTTTACTTTGTAATCTACCCGCTGGGCGGGGCGCCGGAAGAGTTGGACGCGCAACTGCAGACGTTGGTGCAGCAGGCCGCGGCCCAGCGCAAATCGCTGGATCGGCTGCGCGTGCTGACCACGAAGGTGGAGGGCGCGCGACGGCAGGCCGGGGACTTTGAGACGACGAACTTCACCGACCGGCGGGTGGTGTACTCCACTTTGGTGAACGAGATCACTCAAGCCGCCGATAGCGCGGGCATCAAACTGAAGGACCATGCGCTGCAGAATGAGGAGATTGAAGGCTCCGATACGCTGGGCATGATCACGGTGAACGCGAATTATGAGGGCACCTATGGCGATCTGCTCAATTTCGTCAACCGCATCGACCGGTCAGAGCGCTTCGTGATCATTGACAGCTTGGCCGCTACGCCTCAGCAGGGCTCGAACCAACTGAATGTGACGATGAAGATGAACCTCTTCGTGCGGAACACGGCAGACTTGGTGTTGCCGAAGACGATGGGCAAGCCCGCCGCCAAGCCCGCCAACAAGTCAGCTCCGAGCCCGGAATCGGCGGCGCCGCCCGCCTTACCGGGGGCACCGCAGGCGAATGCGCCTTTGCCTGGCTTCCAACCAGGGGAAGCGCCAGCCGTCCAGCCGACGGCGATCACCGACGCGCCAGCCGCCCCGCCAATAGGGACCAGACCGAGCGGTAGCCGTCCAATGGGCACGCCGCCCTTAACCTCGCCGCTCCCGGGTTCGCGTTCGCTAGGCACCGGACCCACCCACTCGCCGCTCCCGGGCTCGCGCGTCCTGGGCACGCCGCCCAATAATTCCCCGTTACCGTCGTCGCCACTCAAAGGGGCCAAATTATGAAGATGGGCGCGGAGCCGAAGCAAATCGCGGCGCTCAGCGTCCTCGGCCTGGTGCTGGGCTATGTGGTTTACGACAACGTCTTGTCGGGCCCTAGCAATGCGCCGATCCCGGTGAAGTCCGGCGTGACGGCCGCACCACGCCCGGTGGTCGCCACTAAGACCATGGCACCGCCCTCGATCGCCAAAAAGGGCCGCACCGCCGCCGACTTCCGTCCTTCACTCCGCCCCAAAACGGACGAGGTGCGCGACCCCGCCACGATTGACCCGTCGTTGCAAATGGACTTGCTCGCCAAGCTGCGCAACGTCACCTACTCCGGTGCCGGCCGCAACCTGTTTGAATTCTCCGGCGCCGGACCCGCGGCACCCACGACGCCTGACCCCAAGATCATCCCCGGCACCAAGCCGGTGGCCGCCAAAGCGCAACGCGCGCAGGCCGTCTTCCCGCAGTTTCAAGAACCGCCGCCGCCGCCACCCAAGCCCCGCGCCCCCGCCATTACCCTGAAGTACTACGGGTTTGTTTCCAACAGCGGCCGTTCGATAAACCGAAAAGGCTTCTTTTTGGACGGTGAAGAGATTATCGTGGTGGGAGAGGGCGAAACCATCAAAAGCCGTTACAAAGTACTGCGCATCGGGCTGACGTCGGCCGAAATGCAGGACATCCAGTTCGCCGATGATCGTCAGCAACTCCCGCTCGTGGAAGAACCGGCCGGAACCTAACATGCCCAGACCTATCGTACGCAAACCCGGTGAACGTGGCTTCGCGCTGCTGATCGTCTTCGTGATGGCGGCGGCGATCTCGATTGGCCTTTACATGGAGTTGCCGCGTTCGGTCTTTGAGTCGCAGCGCGCCAAGGAAGAACTGCTCTTCGACCGCGGCGACCAGTACAAGATGGGCATCAAGCGCTACTACATGAAGTTTCAGCGCTATCCGAACACCATCGAAGAGATGGAGCAAACCAATGGCACGCGCTATCTGCGCCGCCGCTATAAGGATCCGTTCACCGGCAAGGACGATTGGAAGATTCTGAAGTTCGGGCCCGGCGGCGAGATTGAAGGCTCGGTCCACAACAAGAAGAAGACGGGGCTCGAGAACGAGAAGGACCCGAAGAGCAGCCAGGGCAGCGTGGTGGCCGGGCCGAGCCTAGGCGACTTGAACCAGGGCGACAACGGCGGCAACCGGCTGGGCCCGAATGGCGAGGACCGTAACCCGGCACTCAACCGCCGCCCCAGTGACACGGGCATTGGCGCGCAGTTAGCCAACGGCGGTCCGACTGCGGGCCAGTTATCCGGTGCGGCCGCAGGCGTATTCGGAGCGGCGAACCTGGTCAACCCAGGCCAGTATCCGCCGCAGGGCCAGGGCCAGTATCAACCCCCGCCTGGTCAGTTCATCCCCAGTCAGCAAAATGGCAACCAGCCGAACGGCAATTTCATCCCCAATGGCCAAT